>JBFLYY010000284.1:0-2459 GCA_040756495.1 Thermodesulfobacteriota bacterium
CGGTTCCTTGACCAGGAAGTAGAACTCCTCGGCCGGGGTGCCTTCGCTGCCGGCGGCATGGAAGTAGGACATGCCCACCGGGTAGTAGCGGCAGGTGGTGGGGCGGTAGGGGTAGATGGTGCATCCTTCCGGGGTCACGAAGGGGCAGCGGCCGTTTTCGTCCATGTGCAGCTTCACCCCCGGGAGATCCGTTTTTTCCAGATAGGTGGGGGTGGTGAAGCGGAGCAGGAACTCGTCCGCCGGCAGGTTGAGGCCGCGGCGGATACGGAGGATGTCGTAAGGGGTGAGAATGATGTTGACCGGGCCGCAGCAGGCGGTGAAGCACGAGACCCCGGGATGGCAGCGGAACTTGAGCCTGCTCGTGAGGGTCAGCTTCTGGGGCATGATATGGCTGGGGTTGGTTTCAAAACTCAGCAGGCCTTCCTTCTTGGCCGAGGCGTCTTTCTTGGCGGCGCACATGGTCGTCTTCCTTCATACATATTGTAATGATGGCCTGGGCCGAACGGCTCGTTGCCGACGGCAGGCCCGATGTTTTCGGCATTGGCGGAAAACGGGCACAAAGTAACCATCTCCCGGGCTGGTGTCAAACCTATTTCACAAAATGGCCGCCACGGCGGATCTCGGCGGGTGGCTCCCCGGATCGCCCGCCGGCAGCCGGTTGCTCCGCCGGGGATCGTGGGCCGGGCAGGGCGAGGGCGGGGCGTCCTGCCACCCGAAGCGTGGCAAGTTTTTTTCTTGACTTTTGGCAGGAGAAAAATTAAACAGACCAGTGTTTCAAAAACTGAGTGGTCCCTCAGTTTTTTGCAAAGCACGATCTACCAGGCTATTCGGCATGTTCCCCACGCCCGCAAGGGGCGCGGTCATGGCGGCTTTGCGCCGCTGATATCTGGTTTTCCTAAGTGGCGTCGGACAACGGAGGGAGCCCCTTCCGCTATCGGCGCGACAGGCGCATAAAACAGGCATAAGGTAGTTCGGCATCCGTTACGGCGGGGCCGAAAAATTCAATCCATCCAATTGAGGAGGTTAGTGAATGCCAAGTTACGTAGATCCTTCAAAGTGTGACGGTTGCAAGGGCGGCGACAAGACCGCCTGCATGTACATCTGCCCCAATGACCTCATGGTCCTGAACAAGGACGAGATGAGGGCATACAATCAGGAGCCGGATGCATGCTGGGAGTGCTACTCCTGCGTCAAGATCTGCCCGCAGGGCGCCATCGCGGTCCGCGGCTACAACGACTTCGTGCCGATGGGCGGCATGGTTCACCCGATGCGCAGCTCCGACTCCATCATGTGGACCGTCAAGTTCCGCAACGGCAACATGAAGCGCTTCAAGTTCCCGATCCGGACCACCGCTGAGGGTGCTGCCAACGCCTACGCCGACCTCAAGGGTGTCAGCCTGGACGACGAGCTGCTCTCCACCGAGAAGGCGCTGCCGGCTCCGACCATGGTAGCGAAGTAAGTTGTCACGCAAATTCAACGAATTTTCTAATACATACTAAGGAGATTTGATTATGGCGTTACCTAATAAGCCGCTGGGCGAACTGCCTGCCGTTGCGAACCCGGAAGTTGTCGAGCACGACGTTGACGTTCTGATCATCGGTGGTGGTATGGCCGCTTGCGGTACCGCTTTCGAGATCAAGAAGTGGGCCCCGGCCGACCTGAAGATCAAGCTGGTTGACAAGGCTGCCATGGAGCGCTCCGGCGCGGTTGCCCAGGGTCTGTCCGCCATCAACACCTACATCGGCGACAACCCGATCGAGAACTACGTCAAGATGGTCCGCAACGACCTGATGGGCGTTGTTCGCGAAGACCTGATCTACGACCTGGGCCGTCACGTTGACGACTCCGTACACCTCTTCGAGGAGTGGGGTCTGCCGGTGTGGAAGAAGGATGCCAACGGCGACAACCTCGACGGCTCCAAGCCGGCTCCGAAGCTGACCGAAGGCGGCAAGCCGGTTCGTACCGGCAAGTGGCAGATCATGATCAACGGCGAGTCCTACAAGTGCGTCGTTGCCGAGGCTGCCAAGAAGGCCCTGGGCGAAGAGAACATCATGGAGCGCGTGTTCATCGTCAAGCTGCTCCTCGACAAGAACAAGGCCAACCAGATCGCCGGTGCCGTTGGTTTCTCCACCCGCGAGAACAAGGTACACGTATTCCGTTGCAAGACCGCTCTCTGCGCCTGCGGCGGTGCGGTAAACATCTTCCGTCCGCGCTCCACTGGTGAGGGCAAGGGCCGCGCCTGGTACCCGGTATGGAACGCTGGTTCCACCTACACCATGTGCGCTCAGGTCGGCGCCACCCTGACCATGATGGAGAACCGCTTCACCCCGGCTCGCTTCAAGGACGGTTACGGCCCGGTAGGTGCATGGTTCCTCCTCTTCAAGGCCAAGGTACAGAATGGTCTGGGCGAGTTCTACGCCAACAGCGACGCGGTCAAGGAAGAACTCTCCAAGTTCATG
>JBFLYY010000285.1:0-8249 GCA_040756495.1 Thermodesulfobacteriota bacterium
CCCATGCTGCTGTACTCTTCAGCCTGTTTATAATTCTGCACTTCTCCGATGCCCATATCGATGCGTTCCCTGGCGACCGGAGAAAAAGCGAGCAAGAGGAGGAGAGCGAACGGGACACTGGCAGCAAGAGCGATACGGAACCGGCCACGCAACAAGACAAAAGGCGCGACCGCCGACAAGACAAAAAGCGCCAGATAGCCGCTCCGGCCACTCGTCACAAAGATCGCATTGACAACCAGGAAAATACCGCTGAGAAACAACAGCCACCGCGGGAGAAAACTGCGTTGCACGGACTCGGAAAAGGCGAAAACAATCGCGGCAAAGGCGGCCACGGCAAAAAACATTCCCTGCGTGGCGTGATTATGGACCACAATTGTCGAGCCATGGCCCGAAAGGCCCCAATAGGAGCGCAGCATACAGAAAGTTGCTATCCCGATCATCGCCCACGTCAGCCGTTGTTTCCAGCGCACATCATCAAACAAGATAGCTGCCAAGGGTAAAAGGAGAAGTTTACGCCATCCCTTCAGAACAGCCAATTTTTCTGAAGTTGCCACGGGGCCGTAAAAAAGCCCCAAACAGAGCACACCGATGAAAACCAAGGTCATAACCACCATCGGCTGCCGGATCGAAAAAACGATTCTCGTCCGAAACCGCCCCATACAGAGCAGCACGCACCCAAAGAGCAACACCTCAATTGCCGAGGTGAGCGAGGTGGAAACAAATAAAGAGACCAGCTCGGCAATGAACAACCCGCGGGCACAGGTGAGGCAATCCCAATTCGGGAAAAAATGCTTTCTGTTCATCCGGCCGCCACCCCTCCGGTTGTTTGTGCACTTCCTGCATCAGTCACAACATTTCGACCGGACGGCGCTGGATTGTTTTCCATGTGATTGGCAATGCCGTTGGCGCACCGTGTCTGTTTCTCCGCCAGAGACAACGCCAACAGGGCGTCATTTCTCTGCAACTGTTCGCGCATCACGGCGGGATGGTACAGATGGTATGCCACCGCGGCGAAACGCAGATTATAACGCCGCACGCCATGGTGCATCAGGCGGCAGACGAAGTCGCTGTCTTCCCGTCCCCAACCTTGAAATTCTTCGTTAAAACCGTTAATCGCCACGGCATCTGCCCTGTAAAAGGCCAGGTTGCAGGCCCGAATTCCGCCAAGGCCACGGCCTTCGCCGGAAAGGAAAAAAGAAAGCGCGCGGGAACGCAGGGCATTTTTCCGATTGGCAAGACTCGCCTCGAAGAACGAAACCCTCCCTTGCCCGGCAGGCGAGAGGATCCTCTCGGTCTTATGCCTGCTGAGCAATGCCCGCCCTCCTTGCACAAAAAAACCGGGTCTTGCGGCGGCAAGATGATCTTCGACAAAATGGCGTTCCATGATGATGTCGCCATCGGCCAGAATGATGTATTCGCCCTTTGCCTTGGCAAGCGCCTTGTTCCTGCTCATGGCCACCCGGAACCCCTTGTCCTCCTGCCAGGAATGGATGACGGGAATCGGCGCCTCCTTTGCCAGGCTCGCCACCAGTTCGGCCGTGCCGTCCGTTGAGCCGTCATCGGCGACAATGATCTCGTCCGGCAACCGTGTCTGCCGCAACGCACTGGCGAGCACCAGGGCAAGGGCCTCTTTCCAGTTGTAGGTGGTGATGATCAGCGAAACACGCATATGGCGGTTCAGTCCTGTGGTAGCGAGGGCTTCCTCATTTTTTTCCTAGAAAGACGAACAACTCCTGCCCGTTGCCACTCAATTTCGCGGGCAACTGGGCAAGCTCATTCAACACCTTCAGCGAGCGACGGACAGCCCATGAGCGATGTTCGCCGGCTCCGAAGAGTTCCACGCTTCTGGTAACGATCTCCAGCGGCTCAAAACCGCTTCTCCCGGCAAGGACAGCAACGGAATGGGGAGTAAAAAAACTCACGTGCCCCCCATGTTTCCGGATATCAAAGTAGTGCCACTTCCCTTTCTGGATGCGCACGGTCCAACTCGACGTGTTCCCTGTCTTCAAAAAAATCACCCCGCCCGGACGCAGCAGATGGTGGCAGGCACGGAGAACCGGAAGAGGTGCGCGCAGATGCTCGACAACTTCAAAGAGCGTTATCACGTCAAAAGATTCCGCGGCCAAAGGGAGTTCTTCCAGAAAGCCCTGATACACCTCCAGCCCGGCGGCGCGGGCAGCGTTGGCAGCCTCGATACTGGGCTCGACTCCAACGCCCCGCACCCCCATCTCCCGGGCGGTATGCAGAAAGGCACCGCTGGAACAGCCCACATCGAGAAGTCGAATTTCCTCCCTTCCGCGCCCCAACACGGCTTCACAGCGCGCCAGAAACTTGGCAACCCCCCGGCGATGAGAAGAGGCGTTCCGTGGAGGCGGCCAAGTTCCATGCGGGTCACTGAATTCTCTCATGGTCTCAACAAACTGCGCCTCGCTGCATTGGCTCACCAGCTGTCCGCACTCGCGACAACGCAGCAGGCGCCCCTCGGAGAGACGGAGGTCCGTCACCTCAAAACCCGCCTCACAACCAATGGGACAACCGGTTATGTACCGCCCACACCTTTCTGCCACCATCATCCCGCCCCCCGGCGCAGCGGCAAGGTTTCCGGTTCACGCCAACCGGCCTGGGATTCGCACAGTTTGGCGTACTTGTAGAATGTTCCCTCGAAGTTCCCGAAGGCGATCACAAAGCCGGCCCAGCCGTCGAGGAAGCCTCGCTTGAGGACATAGATCTGAAAAAATGTCCAGCAGGCATGGGCAAGGGCCGCGGCCATGCTCCCCCGCCGGCCGGCGGCCAGGAGTTTCTGCGCTCCCAGCGTGGAATAACGGCTTGCCTTGTGCTGGATCTCCGCAAAGCTCTTGTACGGTTTCTGCCAGATCGCCTTCTGCAGGTATCCCACCGGTTTGCCGCTCAAGATCTCGAAACGCTCGTGGACCGGGTCGGGCAGGAAGTGCAACGCCCCCTGGCGGAAGAGCTGCGGCTGGCGGTAATCGGGATAAAAGCCGGAGTGGTTGATCCAGCGGCCCATGAAGAAGTTTCGCCGCGGAACGTAATAGGCATCCGCCGGCCCGTCGGCCCGGACAATGGCCAGCATCTCGTCCCGCGCCTCGGCGGTGCAGCGTTCGTCGGCGTCGAGACTGAAAATCCACCCGAAACGACAGGCCGCCATGGCCTGGTTGCGCAGGTCGCCGAAACCGTGAAAAGCCACCTGGACCACCCGCGCGCCCATGGCTTCGGCAATCCGCGCCGTATCGTCCTGGCTGAACGAATCGACCACCACGATCTCGTCCGCCCACAGGACGCTGTTGATGGCGTCCCGGATCTTCTCCGCCTCGTTGTAGGCGATGATATAGGCCGATATCTCTTGCATCTCAGTTCCTTGCGACAACGATCCGCCGATACAATTCTTCGTGCGCCGTCGCCACCCTGTCCCAGGAATACTCTGCCGCGGTCAGGCGGGCCTCCCGCCCCAGCCGCTGCCGCACCTCGGGCGCCTGCGCTTGTCGGAGCAGGGATGAAAGCTCGGCAGGATCATGCATCAGGTAGCCGTTCTCGCCGTGGCGAATCAAGGAGGCCACCCCGGCATTGGCGCTGGCGATCACCGGCAGGCCGCAGGCCATTGCCTCCAGGATACTCATCCCGAACGCCTCGGAACGGGAGGGCAGAACCACCACGTCGGCCGCGGCATACCAACGCACCACGTCGCTGCTCAGGCCGATGAAACGGACTCGCTCTTCCGCCCCGTGCTGCGCCACCACCTGCCGGTGGTATGCCCAGCCATCCCCCCGGCCGACCACCAGCAATCGCATGCCGGCACCGATGGCCGGAACCAGCCGGTCGAGTCCCTTGCGCCGGAACTCCGAACCGACAAAAAGAACCACCAACTCGTCGGCAGCGATCCCCTCCTCTTCCCGCACCTTCCAGCGCAGCGCGGCAACAACCTTCGGATGAAATGCTTCCGTGTCCACGCCGGGCGGGATGACGGTGACGTTGCCCTTCCGCCCGTAGTGCAGGCGAATATCCTCGGCAACAACACCGGAAACCGCCACCAGCGATGGCGTGCTCATCTGGCGCTTCTCCAGCCGGAGATACAAGGCGCTGCGCAGACTGCAATACCGCTGATCAAACCAGCGGATTCCGCGATACCGTTCCAGCCCCTGCCGGTAGCTAAAGGTGTGTACCGTGGCGATGTCCCGGCCGCAGCCCATTTCATGGGAATGAACGATGTCATATTCCTCTTCCGCAACCATCCTCTCGGCATCCCGCGCAAAGGAAACGGCACGCAACACGCTGGAAAAATCCCACCGCCGAGGCACCGGACAAAACCGCATCGGGCCGAGCAGTTCCTGATCCGCCTCCCGCGCGTACACATCGATGTCGTACCCTCTGGCGACAAGGCGCTGGCAGGTTTCCACCACATACCGCTCCATTCCCCCGGTGCGGGTAAAGCTCTTTGCCAGTACCGCTATTTTGAACGTCCGGGGCATTGCAATCCGGCGGCGCCCGCTCAACAACCGCCGGCTGCAAGCCGGCAACCGGCAACGCCGTCGAGTTGCCGCATCACCGCGGCCCCGATTTCCTCTGTCGTCAACGCGTCGAGACATCTGCTTTGCCCGTTCCCGCCGCAGCCCTTTTCATGGCAGGGGACACAGGGAAAATCCTTTTGCACCACCCGGTGATTTTCCCCGCGCGGCGCCCAGGAATCCGGCGACGAAGGCCCGAAAACGGCCACCGTCGGCGTACCCACCGCGGCGGCCAGATGCAGCCCGGCGCTGTCCATGCCGATGAAGAGAGTGCAGCATTGCAGCACGGCCGCCAGTTGCCCCAGCGTCGTCTTTCCTGCCAGACTGTAAACACCGGGGCCGCTCTCCTTGACCAGCGCCGCC
The DNA here is from genome assembly GCA_040756495.1 of Thermodesulfobacteriota bacterium. GTDB lineage: Bacteria > Desulfobacterota > Desulfobulbia > Desulfobulbales > Desulfurivibrionaceae > JAJZRJ01. The sequence continues at coordinate 4,884 of JBFLYY010000285.1, forward strand.
ACTCTTTCACGCTCGCCCGCGCTGCCGGTCACCACCACCGGCAGATCGTACCGCTGCCGTATCAAACGAATCACGCCGGCAACCTTGGATTGGGCCAGCTCCTTGTACCGCCAGAGGGAAAAGGGCTGCACCGCGACCACCGCGCTGCCGGGGGCAACGCCCGTGGCAACGAGAAGCTGCCGGGCTTCCTCCTGCCTTGTGGTTGCGACGGAAAGCATTGGTACCGGATGGCGCACCGGAATGCCGCAGGCCAGCAAAAGGTTCTGGAGATAGTCGGTCATGTGAACCTTCGCTTCCCGCTCGGGCCGATAGAGATCGGTGAAGAGCCGGTTGCGCCAGAAGGTCTCGCCGCGGGCATGAAAACCGATGCGCTGCGGAGCCCCGCTCAGCCACGTCATGATCGCCCCGCGGGTGCCGGTTCGCAGATCCATGGCCAGATCACAACGAAGCGCGCGCAAACGATGCAGAAAAGCAACTTGATGGCGCAGACCCGCGAAGGCGCCATGGGGCGGAGTGCCGACCGCAATCACATCATCCACCCACGGGCACTCCTCAAAGAGCGCTGCCGCCTTGTCGCGCACCGCCACCACCACCCGGGCCCGAGGAAAATGTTCCCGCAGGGCCCGGAGGCACGGCAGGGAGAGGATCACGTCGCCGATGTCGCCCAACTGGATGAGGAGAATGCTCCGTGGCGCGCCGGAAATCCGGCCTGTCCCCTTGGCAAACATGGCAGCCATCACGGACACCCCATGAGGTGCCAGCCGAGCAGCCCGGCATAGCGCTGTATCCGCAGGAGGCGGCCCGGACTCTTGCCAAGGGTGAGGCAGAAGACAAGGCCGTGCACCAGGAGATTCACCAGCAGCCGCACCATGATGGCGGCGCCGAAGAGATAGACCCAGTCGCCGAACCACTTGCGGAAATAGAGATAGCGCGAGCGGTAGAACATCTTGCGGGCCTCGACGTTGTCGCCGGCGCTCTGGCCCTGCAGGTGATAGGTCCGGGCATCCGGCACGAACCACGACTCCCAGCCCGCTTTTTTCATGGACCGCGCCCAGTCCGTCTCTTCCATGAAGAAGAAATAGCGCTCGTCGAGCACCCCCACCTCGTCCATGGCGCTTTTGCGCACCATGAGACAGGCGCCGATGCAGGACTGGACCGGAATCGGCGCCTGGTAATCACGCCGTTTGCTGGGGAACCTCTTCGGCCACAGGATACGGAGCAGGGACTCGTTGCCGAGCAGAGTCAGCAGGGTGGGGAAATTGGCGATGGAGTTCTGCTTGCTGCCATTGGCGTTGAGCAGTTGGCCGCACCCCATGGCAACCCTTGGATGCTCCTCCATGAATTCGAAGAGTCGGCTCGCTGCCCCCTCGGTAAGCACCGCGTCGGTGTTCAACAGCAGGGCATAGCGGCCGGCCATCTGCCGCAGGGCTTTGTTGTTGGCCGCGGCAAAGCCGAGATTTTTTTCGTTTTCGATGATCGTGACCTGGGGATATTCCTGCCGCACCGCGGCCACGCTGCCGTCGGCAGAGGCATTGTCCACCACGAAGACCTCGAAGGAAAGGTCGCGGATCGTGTGGAAAACCGAGGCCAGGCAGTCGAGCAGCAGGGCCCTGGTGTTCCAGTTCACGATCACGATGGAAAGATCCTTGCCTGCCATCTACGCCTCGTTCGCAATGTTCCCGACCGCCCCGACCACGTCGGCCACGGAAATGTCCGCCATGCAGGCGGTGGTGCCGTATTGGCACTCCTTTTTGAAACAGGGGCTGCACGGCAACCCCAGACGGAGAACGCGATGCGTGCCGCCATAGGGGCCGGTACGCCACGGCGCCGTGGGGCCGAAGAGGGCGACCACCGGCGTGCCCACGGCCGCGGCCACGTGCATGGGACCGGTATCGGTACTCACCACCACCTGGGCCCGCGCGTAGAGAGCCGCCAGGGTTTTGAGCGAGGTCGCCCCAGCCAGGTTCACCGCCTTCTGCCGCATCATGGCGCCGATGGCCGCCACCGCGGCCCGGTCAGCCGGGCCGCCGGTAAAGACCACCGTTCGCCCCTCTTCCGCCAACCGGTCCGCCACTTGGGCGAATTTCCCGGCCTGCCAGTGTTTGGTCGGCCAGGTGGTCATGGGGTTGACGGCGACAAAGGGGCGGCCTGCTGCCACGCCATGAGCCTCCAGTAATTTCGCGGCCGCCTCGTGGTCGACCGCGGTGAGCGGCAGATCGAAACGCACCTCCGGACAATCGACGCCGATGGCCCGCAGGAGGTGCAACTCGCGATCCACGGCGTGCATCTCCATGGAGACCGCCGGCACCCGCTCATTCAAGAAGAGCCAGCTCATCTCGGCATGTTCCATGCCGCGGCCAAAGCCCACCTTGCGCGTCGAGCGGGCCAGCCCCACCCAGAGGCCGCTCTTGAGCAACCCCTGAAAATCGAGGAGCAGGTCATAGCGGGTATCGCGCAGTTCCCGCAGAAAACGCCACGCCTTGCGCCAAGCCGCGCGCCGCTCTCCGGCCCGCCACTCCCTGAGCCACCCCTTGCGCCCCGAGACCAGTACCCGGTCCAACGCCGGATGGCCGACCACCACATCCGCCGCCGCCTCCTCGACGAGCCAGGTGATCCGGGCATCCGGATAGTGGCGGCGGAGGCAATGGAGCGCCGGCAGGGTGTGGAGCACGTCGCCGATGGCGCTGGTCTTGACGATCAGGATATTCACGCAGCCATCCATGTATACACAAAAGCGGAACGCCTGTCACCCATCACGAGCGGTCCCCTTTGCGGCCCAGCTCCCAGAGCTTGGCGTACTTGAAAAAGATATTCACCGCATCGCAGACCGCCTGGAGAAACCCCTCCCTGCCGTCGAGAAAACCGCGGCGCAGGAGATAATTGTGGACAAAGGCCCAGGACGCCCGGCCCGTTGCCTGCACGAGGGAACCCCTGCGGCCGGCCCTGGCCAGTTCCGCGGCGCCGGCCGAGGAATAGCTGTTGATCTTGGCCAGGGTGTGGCTCAGATCGCGGTTGGCATGATGGACGATCGCGCCCTGCAAGGCGCCCACCGGGCCATCCACCACCAATCCCTCGTGCACCAACCGGTCGCTCATCCGCGCCTTTGCCTTGTCGAAGAGCCGCACCACCCGGTCGGGCCACCAGCCCGCCCTTTTCAGCCAGCGGCCGCAGAAGAAATTCTGGCGCGGCAGGCTGTAGGCGGCGTACGCCGGGTGCTCCAGCGCCGCCGCGATCTCCCGGGCAGTGGCCGCAGGAATCCGCTCGTCGGCATCCAGAACCAGCACCCATTGGTTGCGGCACTGGTCGATGGCGAACTGCTTCTGGCGGCCGAAGCCAAGCCACTCCCGGCGAACCACCCTGGCGCCG
>JBFLYY010000286.1:0-6965 GCA_040756495.1 Thermodesulfobacteriota bacterium
GAGCCGCTGCCCCACCGTTTGGCCCTGGTGGCCGAGGTGGACCGGGTTGCCTACTATGACGATTCCAAGGCCACCAACATCGGCGCGGTGGTCTCGGCCCTCGAAGGGATGAAACAACCGGTGGTTCTCATTGCCGGCGGCCTCGACAAGGGCGGCGACTACCGCATCATGCGCGGGATCGTCCGCGAGAAGGTCAAGGCCATGGTTCTTATCGGCAGTGCCCGGCAGCTCATGGCCGCGGCCTTTGGCGACCTGATCCCCATCGTCTTTGCCGAGAGTCTGGAGGCGGCTGTCGGCCAGGCGCGCGATCTGGCCCGGCCCGGCGATGTGGTGCTCCTGTCGCCGGCCTGTGCCAGTTTCGATATGTTCCGGAGTTACGCCCACCGGGGCGAGGTGTTCCGGCAGGCGGTTTTGGCGCTGCGTTCTCTGCCCCGGGAAAGCCGGGGGGGCGGCAGCCCGTGTCCGATCATGGAGGCACTGGTTGCCTGAGCGAGTCATGCGTGCATGAGGGGGAAGAATCATGACCACGGTATGCTGCGTGTGCCACAGGACCAAGAGCGGGAAGCGTTGGGTGAAGAAAGAGAAACCAAAGGATGAAGGGCGGACCTCCCATGGGTACTGCCCGGAATGCTATCAGGCGACCATGGAACGCCTCCAGGTGGATCACCTGGAGCGGCAGGCCTGCCCGACAACGGCGCCGGCCACGGTCCGGTAAACAGGGGAGCGCATGCGTTTGGTCATTACAGGCGGCGGCACCGGCGGCCATCTCTTTCCGGGGATCGCCCTGGCCGAAGGGGTGTTGCAGCGCTTTCCCCAGGGAGAGGTGATGTTCATCGGCACCGATCGCCATCTCGACAACCAGGCCCTGGCCAACAAGCCTTTCACGGTGGTGGCCCTGGCCAGCCGGGCGCTCAAGGGCAAATCGCTCCTGGGCCAGCTTGCCGCCCTCCTGCAGGTGCCGGTGAGCGTCTGGCGGGCGATGCAGCTGCTGCGGCGCTTTAAGCCCGACCTGGTCTTCGGGGTGGGCGGCTACGTCACCGGCCCGGTGCTTCTGGCGGCGCGCATCCTGGGGATTCGCACCGCGATCCACGAGCAGAATTCGATCCCAGGGCTTGCCAACCGGATGCTGGGCAGGATCGTCGATCGGATTTTCGTCTCGCTGCCAGGCAGCGAGGGCTTTTTCCCGGCGGCCAAGGTGCGGCTCGTCGGCAACCCGGTCCGCAGGGAACTCCTGGCCCGGGCCGCGGAATCCGCGGCCCCGGGCGAGACCCCGACGGTGCTGGTGCTCGGCGGCAGCCAGGGGGCGCGGGCGGTCAATCGGCTCATGGTGGAGGCGGTGGCAAAAGTGGCGCAAAAAAATCGCCTGAATATCGTCCATCAGACCGGCATCCATGATGCCGAATGGGTGCGGGCAGGGTATAATGCCGCCGGAATTTCCGCCCGGGTCGAGCCGTTCATTGCCGACATGGCGGCGGTCTACGGCGAGGCGGATCTGATCGTCTCCCGGGCCGGGGCCACGACGCTGGCCGAAATCACGGTCTTTGGCCGGCCGGCGGTGCTGATTCCCTATCCCTATGCGGCAGACGATCACCAGCGGTACAACGCCCGCTACCTGGTGGAGCACGGCGCGGCCCTGATGGCCGACGAGGCGGCATTGACCGCCGAGAAGCTCGCCGCCATGCTGTGCGACCTGTTGGCCGATGCGGCGGGACGGCGCCAGATGGCGGCACGGGCCAGGGAACTGGGCCGGCCGGCAGCCACCGAAACCATCATCAACGAATGTCTGGCGCTGGCAGGCGCCTAGAAGAAAGGACAAGAGAGCACATGTACCGCAAGAACCAGCGCATCCATTTCATCGGCATCGGCGGCATCGGCATGAGCGGCATCGCCGAGCTGCTCTTGAATCTCGGTTACCGGGTCAGCGGCTCCGACCTGCGCGAGTCCGACATCACCCGGCGCCTGGCCTCCCTGGGCGGCGTCATCCATGTCGGCCACAACGGTGCCTGGGTGGAGGGGGCCGACGTGGTGGTCACCTCCTCGGCGGTGAAGCAGGACAACCCCGAGGTGCTGGCGGCCCGCGACGCCCATCTGCCCATCATCCCGCGGGCCGAGATGCTGGCCGAACTCATGCGCCTCCAGGCCTACGGCATCGCGGTGGCGGGCAGCCACGGCAAGACCACCACCACCTCCATGGTCGGCTGGCTCTTGGCCGAGGCCGGGCTCGACCCCACGGTGGTCATCGGCGGCAAGGTGAACAGCCTCGGCACCAACGCCAAACTCGGCACCGGCGAGTTCCTGGTGGCCGAGGCGGACGAATCGGACGGTTCCTTCATCAAGCTCTCGCCGGTCTTGGAGATCGTCACCAACATCGACTTCGAGCACGTGGACCACTACGCGGACATCGAGGCGGTGAAGGCCGCCTTCCTCGAGTTCGTCACCAAGATCCCCTTCTACGGCGCGGCCATCCTCTGCCTCGACGACCCGCACGTCGCCTCGCTGCTGCCGGAGATCAAGAAGCGCACCATCACCTACGGCTTCACCACCCAGGCGGACATCCAGGCCCGAGACGTCAAGGGCCAGGGCTTCATCAACCGCTTCGAGGTCTGGCAGCACGGCATCCTTCTGGGCAAGGTCTCGCTGCTCGTGCCGGGCCAACATAATGTTTACAACGCCCTGGCCGCCATCGCCCTCGGCCTTGAGCTTGAAATCCCCTTTGCCACCATCAGCAAGGCATTGGGCGGTTTCACCGGCGTGCAGCGCCGTCTCCAGGTAAAGGGCGAGTCCAATGGCATTACGGTGATGGACGATTACGGCCACCATCCCACGGAGATCCGCGCCACGTTGTCCGCCCTGCGGAGCGCCTGGCCCAAGCGGCGTCTGGTGGTCCTTTTCCAGCCGCACCGTTATTCCCGCACCGCCGGGTTGTTCAAGGAGTTCTGCACCGCCTTCCACGAGGCGGATCTCTTGCTGCTCACCGAGATCTACGCGGCGAGCGAGGCGCCCATCGAGGGCGTGACCGGCGAGAGCCTGCTGGATGGGATCAAGCAGCATGGCCAGAAGTTCGTCGAGTTCGTGCCGACCCTTGCGGGGATGGCCGCCGCGGTCCAGCCCCATCTGAAGCGGGGCGACGTGGTGCTCACCCTGGGCGCCGGCAGCATCTATCGGGTGGGCGAGGAACTGCTGCTGGAACTGGAAAGGAAGGATGCCGCCGCCTAAGGCGCGGTATGGCGGGAAGAACCCATGGGGCTTGCGTGCACGGCATACGAACCCAACCTGACGGAGTGGCCGTTGGCTGAAGAGAGCGGTTGGCGACAGGCGTTGGCCATGAACTGGCCGGGGGAGATCCGTTGGGATGCCCCGCTGGCCGGGTTCACCACCCTGCGGGTGGGCGGGCCGGCCGCAGGGGTGGCCATGCCGGCCACCACCGCCGAGCTGGTTTCCCTGCTGGCCCTGCTTCGTGCCCATGGGGTGCCCTGGCGGGTGATCGGTCGGGGCAGCAACCTGCTGGTCGCCGACCGCGGCTACAACGGGGTGGTGATCGTGCTCGATCGGCGTTTCGGCGCCATCGAGGCTCAGGGGCCGACCACCGTGCGGGTCGAGGCGGGGTGCGGGCTGGCAAAATTGCTCCAGTGGTGCGTGGGCCGGGAGTTGGCCGGCCTTGAGTTCCTGGCCGGCATCCCCGGCAGCGTGGGCGGCGCCCTGGCCATGAACGCCGGGGCCTGGGGGCCGGAGATCGCGGATTATGTCGGCGCCCTGGAGCTGCTCGATGCGAACGGCGCCCTTCGCCGGGTGGCGCGTCGGGAACTGGCCTTTGCCTACCGCCACCTGGCCTTGCCGCCGGGGAACATCATCGTGGCCGGGATTTTTTCCCTGGCCGCGGGGAACGGGAAGGAGAGCGAGGCGCGGATGGCCGATTATGTCGCGGCGCGCAAGGCCAAGCAGCCCAAGGGGGTGGCCAATGCCGGTTCCTTTTTCAAGAATCCGCCGGGCGATGCCGCGGGGCGTCTCATCGAGCAGGCCGAGTTGAAGGGCACGGCCGTGGGCGGCGCGATGGTTTCGCCGGTGCATGCGAACTTTCTGATCAATACCGGCAGCGCCACGGCCGCCGATTTTCTGGCCCTGATGCGCCTGGTTCAGGAGAGGGTGACGGCGCGTTTCGGCGTGCAGCTGGAGCCGGAGGTGCATCTGCTGGGCGATTTTGCCGGCCGGGCCGAGGGGGTGGCTGGTGCGTAAGAAGCCGGTCAAACAGCGGTTCGGCCAGCCGCCGAAGAATCCGGCCCTTGCCGAGTTGCGCAACAAGCTGATTATCCTCGGCATCGGCCTCTGCCTCGTCCTGGCCGCCCTGGCCGCCGGCAGCTTTCTGATGCTCAAGGCCATGGAGCGGTCGGAGTTCTTTCAGGTGACCGCCATCCGCATCCAGGGGAATCAGCGGGTGACGAAGAATCAGATCCTGGAGTTGAGCGGGGTGGACATCCACACCAATCTGCTCGCCCTCGATCTGGACGAGGTGAAGAGCCGGATCGAGGGCCACGAATGGGTCGAGTCGGCGGAGGTGGACCGCAACTGGCCGAACCGGTTGCAGATCACCATTCGCGAGCGGGTGCCGGTGGCGTTGATCAGTCTCAAGGAAGGGCTTTTTTATCTCGACCGGCAGGGGGTCGCCTTTGCCAAGGTGCTGCCGCCCGAGGATCTGGACTATCCGGTCATCACCGGGCTCAGGCGCGACCAGTGGCCGCAGGAGGTCAAGGGGTCGCCGCTGGGCGAGGCTCTCCAGTTCCTCGTGGTCGCGAGCCGCGGCGGCACCGTGCTGCCGAGCCAGAGCATCTCGGAGATCCACCTGGAACCGGCCGGTTCGCTGGTTCTTTTCCTGGTGGACCGTCCCTTCCCGATCTTCCTGGGCAAGGGCGAGGTGACGACCAAGTATCACCGGCTGGCCCGGGTGTTGAACCGGCTCTACAAGGGAAACGAGTTTGCCGCCACTGCCTATATCCGCATGGATTACCTGCCGGATAAGGTGCTGGTCGGCTTGACGAACGCAGTGTAACGATCTTTACGAGGCAGGTGCGGTAATGGCAAGCGGCGAACGGGGCGAATTGATCGTCGGACTCGACATCGGAACCACCAAGATCTGCGCGGTGGTGGGGGAGGTTCACGAAGGCCGGGTCGATATCATCGGCATTGGCCGCCATCCCTCGGTGGGACTCCGGCGCGGGGTGGTGGTGAACATCGAAAGCACGGTGGACTCGATCCGCCAGGCGGTGGAAGAGGCGGAGCGCATGGCCGGCTGCGACATCGGCACGGTCTACGTCGGCATCGCCGGCAGCCACATCAAGGGCTTCAACAGCCATGGCCTCATCGCCATCAAGCACCCGGAGATCCGCCAGGACGACATCGACCGGGTGGTGGACGCCGCCCGGGCCGTGCCGATCCCGCCGGACCAGGAGATCATCCACGTGCTGCCGCAGGAGTTCATGGTGGACGGCCAGCCCGACATCCAGGATCCCATCGGCATGACCGGCGTACGCCTGGAGGCGGACGTGCACATCGTCACCGGCTCGGTCACCGCGGTGCACAACATCATCAAATGCTGCAACCGCGCCGGCCTCGAAGTGGCCGACGTGGTGCTGGAGCCGCTGGCCTCGGCCGAGGCGGTGCTCACCAAGGAGGAGATGGAACTGGGCGTGGGGCTGCTCGACATCGGCGGCGGCACCTCGGATCTGGCGGTCTTCTCCGACGGCACCATCAAGCACACCTTCGTCCTGGGCCTGGGCGGCCACAACCTGACCAACGACCTCTCCGTGGGGCTGCGCACCCCGGTGAAGGAGGCGGAGCGGCTCAAGGAGGAGTACGGCTGTGCCCTGGCCTCGATGATCGACAAGGATCAGGTCATCGAGGTGCCGAGTGTCGGCGGCCGCAAGTCGCGCAAGCTCTCCCGCCGGGTGATGGGCGAGATCCTCGAGCCGCGGGTGGAGGAGATGCTGACCCTCATCAACCAGGAGCTGGCGGAATCCCACTTCAAGGAGGTGGCCAACTCCGGCATGGTGCTGACCGGCGGTACCTCGCTCCTGGCCAACATGGAGGATCTTGCCGAGCAGATCTTCGACCTGCCGGTGCGTATCGGCTACCCGGAGAACGTCGGCGGGGTGGCGGAGGTGGTGAATTCGCCGCAGTGGGCCACCGGCGTGGGACTGGTGATCTACGGCATGCGGCACGAGCCGACCATGGGATTGAGAAGCAAGGGCAACGGCGTCATCGGCCGGGTGGCCGGGCGCATGAAGGATTGGTTCAAGAACATGATTTGAGAGTTGCGGGAAGAGACGGGAAAGGCAACGGGGCGATACCGGCAGTCGGGTGCCGGATGGTCGGAAGAACATAACGGGGAGCAAAGGCTATGTCGTTCAAACTGGCAGAATCACAATCGCGGGCAAAGATCAAGGTATTCGGGGTCGGTGGCGGCGGCGGCAACGCGGTCAACACCATGGTGGAGAGCAACCTCCTGGGCGTGGAGTTCATTGCCGGCAACACCGACATGCAGGCCCTGGAGCAGTCCAAGGCAGACATCCGGCTGCAGCTCGGTCCCGTGGTCTCCAAGGGGCTCGGCGCCGGCGCCAACCCCGAGGTGGGCCGGGCCGCGGCGGAGGAATCCATCGAGGAGATCCGGAAACTGTTGAAGGACAGCGACATGGTCTTTGTCACCGCCGGCATGGGCGGCGGCACCGGCACCGGCGCGGCCCCGGTGGTGGCGCGGGTGGCCAAGGAGCTGGGGGCACTCACCGTGGGGGTCGTCACCAAACCCTTTGCCTTCGAGGGCCGCACCCGGATGAAGAACGCCGAGTCGGGCTGGAAGGAGTTGAGCGACCATGTGGACACCATCATCACCATCCCCAACGACCGCCTCATCTCGCTGGCCCAGAAGGGCACCCGTTTCATCGACGGCATGAAGATGGCCGACGACGTGCTGGTCC
>JBFLYY010000287.1:0-3505 GCA_040756495.1 Thermodesulfobacteriota bacterium
TCTCTCCGGGCTCGCCGTAGAAAACCTCCCGCAGGAAAAGCCCGTGGGCCGGGGCGGTGGGGCCGGCTTTGGCGCGGTCGCGGGCCGCGACGAGCTGGCCGAATTCCGCCGGAGTCCGCCGTCCCTGCCCCACCTCCACCAGGGTGCCGACGATGTTGCGGACCATGTGCCGCAAGAAGCCGTTGCCGGCAACGAGCAACCGGCCACGCCGGCCGTTGTGCCGGTCGCGTTCGATGACGGCGACGTCGATCCGGCGCACCGCGCCGCGACCGCCCTCCTGCTCCATGTCGCGCGAGCCGGTGGCCTCGAAGCTCGAAAAATCGTGCTCACCGAGAAGCAGGGGCAGACAGGCGGCCATGCGGGCGAAATCGCCCGGACCATGGAAACGCGCGGTGTAGAGCCGCTCGGTGGGCAGCAGGATTTCCTCGAAGCTCAGACGGTAGCAATACGCCTTGCCCGTGGCGCTGAAGCGGGCGTGGAACTCCGGCGCCACCTCCTCCACGCCGAGCACGCGGATGTCCTCGGCCAGCATGCTGTTCAACCCCTTGCGCAGGCCATCCACGGGAATGGTGCTTGCGGTGTGGAAATTGGCCACCATGCCGAGGGCATGGACCCCGGCATCGGTACGGCCGGCGCCGTGCAGGGTGACCGCCTGGCCGGTCATGGCCGCAAGCTTCTCCTCCAGCACACCCTGCACGGTGGGCGCCCCTTTCTGGCGCTGCCAGCCGGCATAGGCGGTGCCGTCGTAGGCAAGGAGGAGCTTGAGGTTGCGGCTTGCCATCACGGGAAGAAGGGCACCACTTCCAGCCCCTGCCCCTCGGGCAGGCCGCAGATGAGGTTCATGTTCTGCACCGCTTGCCCGGCCGCGCCCTTGACCAGATTGTCGATGGCGGCAAGGACGATCACCCGGCCGGTACGCTTGTCGAACCGCGCCGCGAGATCGCAGTAGTTGCTGCCCCGCACATACTGGGTGGCGGGCAGGGCGCCTGGCGGCAGGACGCGGACAAAGGGCTCCTCCTTGTAGTACTCCTGATAGAGGGAATCCAGCTCGGCCTGGGGCAGGGTCTTCAGCGCCTTGGCGTAAATGGTGCTCAGGATGCCGCGCGACATCGGCACCAGGTGCGGGGTAAAGGAGATGGTCACCGGTTTGCCGGCGAGCTTTGCAAGTTCCTGCTCGATCTCCGGGGTGTGCCGGTGCTCGGCCACCTTGTAGGCCCGGAAGCCGTCGGTCACCTCGCAGTAGAGGGTGCCCACCGCGGCCCCCCGGCCGGCGCCGGAGGTGCCGGACTTGGAATCAACCACCAGGGTCTCGGGGTCGATGAGGCCGGCGGCAAGGAGCGGCGCCAGGCCAAGGATCACGCTGGTCGGGTAGCAGCCGGGGTTGGCCACGAGTTTGGCGCCCTTGATTGCGGCCCGGTGCCGCTCCGGCAGGCCGTACACCGCGCTGGCCAGAAGTTCCGGCGCGGTGTGCGCCTGGTACCATGCCTCGTACACCGCGGCGTCGTGGATGCGGAAGTCGGCGGAAAGATCGACCACCTTCTTGCCGGCGGCGAGCAGCCTGGGCACCAGACCCATGGCGGTCTGGTGCGGCACGGCGGTGAAGAAGAGATCCGCCATCCCGGCGTACTCCTCCACCGGCAGATCCCGGCAGATGAGAGTACAGCGGCCCGCCAGATGCGGGAAGGCCTGGGAAAGGGGTTTCCCGGCATACTGCCGCGAGGTGGCCAGGGTGAGTTCCACCGCCGGATGATTCACCAGCAGCCGCACCAGTTCCGCCCCGGTGTAACCCGAGGCGCCGACAATGCCTACCCGAATCATAGCATGCTCCTTATCTGCGTAGGTTGCGCGGCCATGCTCAGGCCGCACCCCGGAAGGTACCATAAAAAAAGGGAAGGAGCCCGAGGCACCTTCCCTTTCGATTCCGAAAGCCAGCGGGCGGCCGCGACAGCGACCGACCCGGGCGGATTAACGCTTGGAGAACTGGAATCTCGCGCGGGCGGAACGCTGACCGTATTTCTTCCGCTCCTTGGCACGCGGATCGCGGGTCAAGAGGCCGGCACGCTTCAGGGCCTGGCGGAATTCCGGATCGGCCGCGGTCAGGGCCCGGGAGATGCCGTGGCGCAGGGCCTCGGCCTGGGCGGACTTGCCGCCGCCGCGCAGGGTGGCCTGCACGTCGAATTTGGCCGCGGTGTCGGTCACCTTGAGGGGCTTCTCCACGGCGGCACGGGACTCCTCGATGCCGTCGAAGTACTCGTTGACCGACATCTCGTTGACAACGATCTTGCCGCTGCCGGGGGTGATCCATACCCGGGCCACAGCGGTCTTCCTCTTGCCGGTCGCGTAAAAATTGCCTTTTGCCATTCCCTACTCCAAATCTCTCTAGGTTACAGAGCGAGCTTCTCTGGTTGCTGCGCCATATGGGGATGCTCCGGGCCGGCGTAAACCTTGAGCTTCATCAGCTGCTTGCGGCCCAGCGGGTTCTTCGGCAGCATGCCGCGCACGGCCTTCACGAGCAGATCCTCGGGCTTCTTGTCCCGCATCTCCTTGGCGGTCTGCGCCTTGAGGCCGCCCATGTAGCCGGTGTGACGGTAGTAAACCTTCTCGTCCCACTTCTTGCCGGTCAGCCGGACCTTCTCGGCGTTGACCACGACGACGAAATCGCCGGCGTCGAGGAAGGTGCAGTAGTTCGGCTTGTGCTTGCCGCGCAGACGGTAGGCAACCTCGGAGGCAAGCCGGCCCAGGATCATGTCCTCGGCGTCCACCACAAACCACTTGCGCTCAATCTCCTTGGTGGGAGTCACTGGTGTCTTCATTGTTCCATCCTCAAAAAACCGTTCGCTTGGGCCGGCAGACCCGCAATCGGGTGCCGGTTAAACTGAAAAAAGGCTCGAAACAGGGTTCGAACCTTGCACATTCGCTGGAGCGGGAAACGAGATTCGAACTCGCGACTTCAACCTTGGCAAGGTTGCACTCTACCACTGAGTTATTCCCGCTTATAACAGTCGCCTGCGAAAAACGCCCTCTATATAACAGCGGCTTCCCATGCTGTCAACAAAAAATCAGCGCTCCCGACTCCCTGCCGTTCCTTTCTTCCCCGCTCCTACCCGCACCTCCCGGAGACTCATGTCCAAAACCCTTGTCGCTGCCAGGCGTTTTCGAAAAAATCCCGCGCCGGCTCTTGCCACCGCCTCCTGCTCCTTGGTATAGGTAGAGGGAACGCCACCGGCCGGCACCGCCGAACCGGCGCACCGACAATCACTGTGTAAGGATATGCGATGGCCACCAGCGCACCACGCACCGCCGAAATCCACCGCAAGACGCGGGAAACGGACATCTCCCTCTCCCTGGCCCTCGACGGCAGGGGCCAGGCCACCAGCAAAACCGGGGTGCCTTTTCTCGATCACATGCTCATCCTGCTGGCGGTACACGGCTACTTTGACCTGACGGTCACCGCTGCCGGCGATACCGAGATCGACGCCCACCACACGGTGGAGGACGTGGGCAT
>JBFLYY010000288.1:0-21098 GCA_040756495.1 Thermodesulfobacteriota bacterium
ATGAGGGGCTTGAGCGTTTCCATGGTGATCCGCTCATAGAGTTCGACCGTGCCGCCGTGCTGCTCGCGGAATTTCCGGGCCGCCTCCTCGCTGGCAAAGGGGATGAGTTCCTTGCCCATCGGCCCCAGGACGTCGCTGGCCACCACGTAAGAGGCCTTGGTGCCGTCCACCCAGGCGCCGGAGGCGAAATCCTTGACCCAGATCATGGCGATGTCCGCCTCGGTGCGGCCCGGGGCGAATTTGGCCATGTTGCGCAGAAAGCGGAACATGCACTTGCCGCCGTCAAAGGCGGTCATGGAATGGTCTTTGAAAAGAACCTGGGTCTGCCACTGGGGGTACTGGGCCGGGTACATGCCGCAGACGCCGCAGCTTTTTTCAGGCGGGATGACCTGGGGCGAATTGGCTTCGGCGGCCGACTGGCCGGCGCCGGCAAGCTGGGGAGCGAGGGTCAGCAGCAGGGCAAGGGCACAGGCAAGCAGGGGGCGGAAAGGGTGGCGTGGGTGCATGGTTGGTCCTCCTTGTGTCTGGTTGATGGCGGGGCTGATTCGTTCCTGGTTCCTCTCCAACCGGCGGCGAAGGGGAGAGTCTATTTGGCTGGTGGGTATTTCTGAAGTTTGCGCTGAAGGGAGCGGCGGTGGATGCCGAGCTTCTGGGCCGCGGCCGAGATGTTGCCGCAGCAGTCGTGGAGCACCCGGTTGATGTGCTCCCACTCCACCCGCGCCAGCGAAGGCGCCTCGAAGGTCTCGGCGTCCGGCGCCACTCCCAGCGACTGGTCGCGGCTAAAGGCGTTGAGGATATCGTCCACGTCGGCCGGCTTGGGCAGGTAGTAGAGGGCGCCGAGTCGCACCGCCTCGGCGGCGGTGGCAATGCTGCCGTAACCGGTGAGCACCACCATCCGGATCTGCCGCGAGGCCTCGCGGGCGGCGGCAACGAGTTCCAGTCCCGATTTGCCCGGCATTTTCAGGTCGATCACCGCCATGGCCGGATTTTTTTCGCGGATTACGGCCAACCCTTCGTCGTAATTGGCCGCGGTATAGACGGTGAATCCCCGCTTGACAAAGGCCTTGGCCAGGCGGTTGCGAAAGGAGTCCTCGTCATCGACCAGGAGGATCGTCTGTTCCATCAAAAAACCTCCACAAAACCGACGGCTCAGTTCAGGCCGTCGGCGGCAGAATCTGGCTGAGGGCGAAGGAAAGCCGCACGGTGGTGCCTTCGCCCGGCAGGGAGTCGATCAGCAGGCGGCCGCCGAAGCGCTCCGCCGCCGATCTCGCCAGGAAGAGACCGAGGCCCAGCCCCCGTCCTGCTTCCTTGGTGGTGAAGAATGGTTCGCCGGCCCGGGCCAGGGTTTCGCCCGACATGCCGTAGCCCTGGTCGCGCACCTCGAAGAGGAGGTGGGCGGCGTCGCAACGGCAGACAAGGGTCACCGGCAACGGCGGAGGCGAGGCGTCGAGACCGTTCTTGAGCAGGCCGCGGACGATGCGGCTCAGGGTGCGCAACGGCATCCGGACCGTCAGTCCGCCGGCCTGGTTGCTTACGACGACGCGCCCCTTGGCCTCGGGGGGGAGAGAGCGGAGGCATTGGTCCACTGCCTCCTGCACGGTGAACTCCTCGACCGTCTCCCCAAGATGTTCGCCGGCATCCGCCGCCATGTGATACAGGATTTCCCGGCAGCGGTCAACCTGGCTCCGGATCAGGGCTGCGTCGCCGAGCAGTTCCGGATCGCCTTTCGCTGCCCGCAAGGAATGGTACATCTCGCCGGCGGCCACCGCAATGGTTGCCAGGGGGGTGGAAAACTCATGGGCGGCGCCGGCGGCAAGGGTGGCCAGCGAGGCGAGTTTCTCGTTGCGCAGCTTTTGTTCCCGGAGATCGGCCAGGGTCCGTTGCTGTTCGTCGAGTGCCTTGCGGATGCGGCCGACGAAAAAGACGATGAAAAAGGCGCTGACGGCGAGAGCGGCCAGCATGCCCTGGAGATGCACGGCCATGGGGTCGCGCAACAGTTCGATGCCGGGAGGTGCCTGATGGCAGAGGCCAAGCAGGTCGTTCAGCGTCGGCGTGCCGAGGTCGTGGGCGGCCATCTCGTGACGCGGCAGGAAGAAGAGGGCGGAGTAGGCGACGACGGTCAGCAGGGCAATGGTCCAGGACCAGAGCGGTCCCACGAGGATGGCGGCCAGGGTGATGTGGACGAGGTAGAGCAGGGTAAAGGGGTTCATGGGGCCGCCGGTATAGTAGAGCAGGGCGGTCAGCATCACGATGTCGAGGAACAGCACCAGGGCAAAGGTGGAGTCGGCGACCGCGGCCCCCTGCCGCAAGCGCAGATGGAAGGCCATGTTGCTGGCGATCTCGAAGCCGACGATGGCGAACAGGATGGGCAGGGGGATCTCGATGGCAAAGAGGAGGGAAACCACGCCGATCAGAAAGAGCTGGCAGCCCACGGCCCCCCAGCGCAGGCGCAGCAGCCAGCGGAAGGCCGGATGGGACGGCCCCTGCGGGTGAGGAGGGGCGGGAGGTTGGGGTGTTGCGGCTGCACTCATGGCGTGGTCCGGGTCGGGTCGGCAGCCAACTTTTATGGCGGTGCGACAATTTGCCGCATTTGCAGGGGTGGCTTGCCGTGGTATGAAGTTTGTGTGTTTTCTTTCCTTATCCTTCGTCTTCATGAGACGGGATGCGGTTCTTCTCCGGGCGGCTCCCCGGGAGGAACCATCAGGCACCCATCTGATGGAGGCGCGCCCACCTCGTGGCTGGGCCATCGCCGTTGGACCCCCAAGGTACCACAATTTTCCCCCGGCGGCATGGCCCTTTTTTTACATTAACTGCGCGACCGGGTTTTATTGGGAGGAGGCCAGCGGGAAACAGGAGGCGTGATGCAGTGTGAGCGGCACACCATGACCGACGACGACCCTGGCGTCAAGCTGGCCGACATATATCGCTTCCTCTCCCGCTCCATCGAGTTTCCCGAGCCTTCCTGGCTGGACGATGCCTACTGGCCAGCCTTTTTCGCCCTGCTCGCCGGCATAGGCTGGCAAGACGAGGCCAACGAACTCAGACGCCTGCGCAACGAAGGCGCACCCCTCCTGGAATCCCTCCAAATCGAGTACACCCGGCTCTTCATCAACGCTGTCCCCCACGTTATCGCCCCGCCTTATGGTTCCGTCTATCTGAGCGACGACGGCACGCTTTACGGCCCCAGCGCCGTCCGCACCAAGGATTTCTATCGGGAACGCGGTTTCGACCTTTCCGGCGAAGCCGACATCCCGGACCACCTGAGCCTGGAACTGGAATTTCTCGCGCTGCTGGCGGAAGAAGGCCGGGAGGAAGAGGAAGCGCTCTTCCTGCGGCAGCATCTCCGGCCGTGGTTTCCCCGTTTCAAGGCCCGGGTCTTGGCAGAGGTTCGTCACCCGTTTTACAGGGTTCTGGTCAATCTAATTGATTTTTTCACAAGGGAGGAATGGGACAATGGCTTTGAATCTGACGAGACGTAAATTCCTGCAAACCGCATCCCTAGCGGCGGCTACGGCGGCGGTTTCCGGTTGCTTCGCCAACCGGGCCGCGGCAAGCACGCCGTTTGTCAGGAAACCGTTTACCGCGCCGGGCAGCTTCGCCGACACCAAAACCGTGGTGGGCGGCGTCTGCGAGATGTGCTTCTGGCGCTGTCAGCTGGTGGGCAAGGTGCGGGACGGCAAACTGGTGAAACTTGAGGGCAACCCCAAGTCCATCGACAACGGCGCGAGCATCTGCGCCCGCGGCAATGCCGGCGTGAAGCTGCTCTACGATCCGGATCGCCTCAAGTACCCCATGAAGAACGTGGGCAAGCGCGGCGCGCCGGAGTGGAAGCGGATCTCCTGGGACGAGGCCCTCGACGAGTGCGCCGCCAAATTGAAGGCGGTATCCGAGAAGTATGGCCCCCATGCCATCGCCATGTTCCCCCACGGCGCCTCGGCCACCTATCCCATGGGCTTCTTCGAGAAGGTGGTGGGCACCCCCAACATCTCCGAGGCCTCCTTCTTCCAGTGCCGCGGCATTCGCGATACCGCCTATGTCGCCACCCTGGACACCCCGCCGGACGAGAACGTCGATATGGCCAACGCCAAGGCGATTCTCCTCCTGGGCGGCCACTTCGGCGAGAACGTCCACGTCTCCCACGTCAAGCGCTATCTGAAGGGACTCGAGAACGGCGCCAAGCTCATTGTCGTCGATCCCCGCTTTTCCGCCTCGGCGGCCAAGGCGCATATCTGGGTGAAGATCAAGCCCGGTACCGACACCGCCTTCCTGCTCGCGGTGATGAACCATCTGGTCAAGAGCGGCAAGTACAACAAGGCCTATGTGACGGCCAACGGCGTGGGCTTCGACAAGTTCACCGCCGGCATCGCCCACGCTTCCTTGGAATGGGCCGCCAGGATCTGCGACGTTCCGGCCAAGCAGATCAAGGAGGTGGCCGAACTCCTGGCCGCCAATGCCCCCAACGTCTCCATCCATCCGGGCCGCCACGTGAGCTGGTACGGCAATGACTTCCAGCGCGAGCGTTCGCTGGCCTGTCTGACCGGCCTGCTTGGCGCCATCGGCGTCAAGGGCGGCTTTGTCGCCGGCAAGGGCCCCAAGGTGGGCAAGGCCGGCGGCTGGCCGGCGGTGAACGAGGAGCATGCCGAACATCACGCCCTGCACAAGATGGCCAAGAAGTACCCCTTCTCACCGCCGGGCACCCCCACCGACCTGATCCGCGAGGCGGCGCTCACCGGCAAGCCTTATCCGATCAAGGCCTTTGTTGCCTGGGGTCAGAACCCCATCCAGACCGTGCCCAACCAGCCCATGACCATCAAGGTGCTCCAGCAGATGGATTTCGTCATGGTCTGCGACATCATGCCCACCGACATCACCATGTATGCCGACATCCTGCTGCCCGAGACCTCCTATCTCGAGCGCTACGACATGATCAAGCCCGGCACCCAGTGGGATCTCGCCGGCAAGCAGCAGCAGTACATCGCCGCCCGCCTCCCGCTGGTGGCCATGACCGCCGCGGATCACGAGCGCAAGGATCCGGTGTGGATCACCAACGAGCTGGCCAAGCGCATGGGATTCGAGAAGCACATCCCGGTCAAGAGCCAGGAGGAGAAGACCGAGAAGATGCTGGCCGGTGCCAACCTCTCCATCGAGCAGCTGATCAAGGAAGAGGGTATCCGGGTGCAGGACGGTGTCGAGCCGTACGGCAAGGTGCTCAAGGTCAACTTCTTCAGCCAGGAGATCGCCGATGCCGGCTTCCCCGGCGTGCCGACCTACACCCCGGTGCCGGAGCCGCCCAAGGGCTTTGCCCGTCTGGTCTATGGTCGCGCGCCGGTGCACACCTTCAACCGTTCCCAGAACAACGCCTGGCTGGTCAACGAGATGCCGGAGAATCCGGTATGGCTCAACGACGAATCCGCCAGGAAGATGGGGCTCAAGGACGGCGACCGGGTCAGCCTCGTCAACCAGGATGGCGTCAAGTCCCGCACCACCACCGTACTCAAGGTGACCCCCGGTATCCGCAAGGACACGATCTACATGGCGCACGGCTACGGCACCATGAACCCGGCCATGACCGTTGGCGTCGGCAAGGGCATCGACGATCAAAGCCTCATCACCAAGGGGGCGGTGGACCCGGAGACCGGCGCCCACGGCATGCGGAGCTGCTTCGTCAAGTTCATCAAGGACGGCAAGGAACTGAGCATCCCGGCGTGAGGTCGGGCTCTCTCCCTTGTGGAAGAAGGTAATCAGAAGACCAACTGCGTATATATGGAGGAAAGACCGTGAGTCAATACGGAATGATCATAGATCTTGAGAAGTGCGTCGGCTGCCATGCCTGTGCCATTGCCTGCCGGGCCGAGTGGGAGGTTCCCACCGGCAAGGATTCCGCCAACCGCGAGCGGCGGCGGAACTGGGTAAAGCGCCTCGGCCCCAGCAAGACCCCCCATGGCCTTGCGTCCACCTACTACCCCGGCCTGTGCAACCACTGCGACAAGCCGGCCTGCGTGAACGTCTGCCCGGCGGACAAGGTGGAGGTCACCTTCACCGATCCGAAGAGCGGCGCCAAGAAGACCATGCAGGTGGCTGCCACCTGGAAGGATCCCTTCAACGGCACCGTGCAGATCGACAAGGAGCGCTGCCTCGGTTGCGGCGCCTGCGCCGATGCCTGCCCCTACAGCGCCCGTTACGTCAACGAGGACGGCGAGGCTCCCAAGGCGGACAAGTGCACCTTCTGCGTCGAGCGGCTTGCCGCCGGGCTGGAGCCGGCCTGCGTGCAGACCTGTCTTGCCAAGGCCCGCATCTTCGGCGACCTCTCCGATCCCAACTCCGAGGTTGCCAAATACGTGAAGAAGGGCGCTGCGCGTCTTGAGAGCAGCAAGGTGAAGCTCGGCCCCAATGTCCGTTACTACGGCAACAAGCGCGACATGAGCCTCCTGGTCGCCACTTCGACCCCGAAGACCATGCCGCAGGCCAACCTGCGCCGGACCATGATGGCCCAGGTGCTCAAGTCCACGGCCCGTGAGGTGAAGAGCCTCGGCCTGCTCGGACTGGCCGGCGCCCTGGTGGTGAAGGGACTGCAGGAGGACGAGGACAGCAAGGAATAACCCCTGCTGGCTGAGCCCGATGTACAAAAGGCCCGCTTCCGGTTTGGAAGCGGGCCTTTTGCGTTGAGAGAGAAGAGAGAGGGAAAATCAACAGCAGTAAGGGGGACTGCCGTTGGACTGCTGCCCGCCGAGAAAGGTGACGAACTCGGTGAACTTCTTGTGTTCGAAATGGCCTACCATTTCCTCCTTCATGAGCATGAGCGCCTTGAAGGGGGTCCGGGCGTTGGCGTACGGCCGTTCGGTGGTCAGGGCGTCGTAGACGTCGGCGATGGTGGAGATCTTCACGCTGTCGCAGATCTGATCTTCCTTGAGGCCATAGGGATAGCCCTTGCCGTTGGCCTTTTCGTGGTGGTGGAGGATCACCTTCAGGGCCCGCTGGGGAACGTGGCCCAGCATCAGGTTGTGGCCCAAGAGCGGGTGGCCCTTCATCACCTCGAATTCCGTGTCGGTGAGGCGTCCCGGCTTGTTGAGGATGCGGCCGTCGATCTCGCTCTTGCCGATGTCGTGGAGCAGGCACCCCAGGGCGCACTCCCGAAGCTCCTCTTCGTTGCCGTTGCCGATCATCAGCCAGAGGCCGATGAAAAAGACCGAGACGTTGACGCAGTGGGAAAAGGTGTAGTAGTCGCGGGAGCCGAGCTTGAGGATCGAGGGGATCGACTCGTAGCTCGTCAGCGCGAAGCGGATGATGTTGTCCGAGATGTTTCGGGCCCGGCGGATGTTCTCGCCGCTGCGCGGGTCGTCGAAGACATCGATCATGATGTCCTTGGCGCAGGTGTAGATGACCTCGGATTTTTTCTGGAGCGGGATGGCGCTGTCGTCGATCATGGTGCCGATGGAGTCTTCCATGAAGAGCTGGAACCGCTTGTAGTCCCGCTTGTCCACGAAAAGTTGACCCAACTGCTTGTGGCGGAGGGTCTCCTTGAGGTTCAAGACGCTGGAGTCCTTGCCCACCAGGAGGATCGGGGTGTTGTCGCTCGATCGCACCGTGTAGATGTTGAAATCGAGTATCTGGTCGTCGGCGAACAGATACTCTTTGTTGATCCGTACCAGATTCTTGAGCCGCATATCCCTTTCCCGCGCGCTGTCTTGAAGGACGCGCGCATCCCTTTTTATTGGTCTTTTTGAAAGAATTGTGCCAGGTCGCGGCCGTTGGCGCAACGGCTGCTCAATCAACAGGATAGCGATTTCCCGGGCGGTGTCAACTCCGTGAAGGTTTGTACGAGGAAAAAAATGGCCGGAGGGAAGATGGTCCCGTCCGGCAAGGAAAAATGGCACGATGGCGGGCGCAGCAATTTTTCATCGCCATCAAGAATTCTTGTCGGACTTCCGGGGGCAGGGGAGGGCGGCGTGCCAGGTCGCGCGAAATATGGTATGTATGGCGAGAAGAAACCCATGCCGCGCCAACATCTTCCCGATACCAGGCCCTTTGCCCTGGACCGCGAGTTCCTCCGCACCGTGGCGGAAGCGCCCGGCGTTTATCTGATGCGGGACAACGCAGCCGGAACCGTGCTCTACGTCGGCAAGGCGATCAACCTCAGAAAACGTCTTGCCTCCTATGCCCGCCAGGCAGATCTCCACTCCAAAACCGCCATGCTCCTGGCCAGGGTGCGGGCGATCGAGACCATCCTCACCCGGACCGAAAAGGAGGCGCTGATCCTCGAGGCCGCGCTCATCAAGCAGCACCGGCCCCGCTACAACGTGATCCTGCGGGACGACAAGAACTACCCCCTGCTCAAGGTCACGGTCCAGGAGGAGTGGCCGCGGCTGACGATGACCCGGCGGCGGCAGGCGGACGGGGCCCGCTATTTCGGCCCCTTTGCCTCGCCCGGTGCCATGTGGGATACCCTGCGCCTTCTGAACGAACTTTTCCCGCTGCGCCGCTGCAAGGCCACCTCCTTTGGCCGCCACGCCCGCGCCTGCCTCAACTTCCAGCTCGGTCGGTGTCTGGCGCCCTGCGTGGGCCGCATCGGCCATGCCGAGTATCTCGCCATGGTGGAGGGGGTTTTGCTGGTGCTCGAAGGCAGGAAGGAGCGTTTGCTCGCCGAGTTGACGAAGCGGATGGAAGTCGCAGCCCATGAATTACGCTTCGAGGAGGCCGCCACCCTGCGGGATCGGATCCGGGCGGTGGCGCAGACCCTGGAAAAGCAGGTGGTGATGGCCGATCACCGTCGCGACCAGGATGTCTTCGCGGTGGTCCGGCGGGAAGAGGGGGTGGCGGTGGCGGTGCTCTTCGTTCGCCAGGGCGTGTTGAGCGGCCAGCAGGGTTATTTTCTTGCCGATCCGCTGGGCGACGACGCGCAGCTCCTTGCCGAACTGCTGCCCCGTTTTTACGAGCCGGGCCGCTTCGTGCCCCGGGAGATCCTCCTGCCCCTGTCGCTTGAGGAGGCGCCGACCATTGCCGAGTGGCTCGGCGAGCGGGAGGGGAAAAAGGTGGAGGTTCTGGTGCCCCAGCGGGGCGACAAGGTGCGTCTGGTCGAGATGGCCAGGGCCAATGCCGAACAACTCTTTGTCGAGCGGGAGCAAAAGGCGCGTTCCTGGGAGGATCTGGCCACCTCCCTCAAGGAGGCCCTCCAGCTTGACCGGCCGCCGCACGCCATCGAGTGTCTCGACATCTCCACCCTCGGCGGCGCCCAGAGCGTGGGGTCGCTCGTCCGTTTCGAGGGGGGCGAGGCGAAGCGGAGCGGCTACCGCCATTACCGTATCGCCAACCAGGAGGCGCCGGACGACTATGCCATGATGGCCGAGGTGCTGGCGCGGCGGTTCAGGCGCGGCCGGGAGGAGGGGGGGCTGCCCGATCTGCTGCTGCTCGACGGCGGCAAGGGGCAGCTCAATGTGGCCGTGCAGGCGGTGGCGGAGATCCTGCCGGACGCGGCTCCGGAACTTGCCGCCATCGCCAAGGAGCGCGACGGCGAGGGGGAGAAGCTCTTCCGGCCCGGCCGCAAGAATCCCATTCTGCTCCCGCGCCACGCGCCGGCCCTGCTTTATCTCATGCGCATCCGTGACGAGGCGCACCGCTACGGCATCACCTTCCACAAGCGGTTGCGCGGCAAGGAGACCCTCACCTCGGCCCTGGACCGCGTGCCGGGTCTCGGCCCGGCCAGGAAAAAGGCCCTTCTTGCCCATTTCGGCAGCCTGCGCAATCTTCTCGCCGCCAGCCCCGACCTCCTGGCCGCGGTGCCCGGCATCGGCCCGGCGCTGTCCCTGGCCATCCATCGGGCTCTGCGCCCCGCCGCCCCCGTCTGATCGCGCCGGCGGCGGCGGCGGATTAAGTGTTGCGTTTTGGCGTGCAAAAAATTATGTTGCTTTGGTTTTGCCATCTTCAGCGAATCATTTTCTGTCAGAAAATCCAGGCCTGATGCAAGTCAGGAAGGTGCGACGCGATGTGGGAGTATACCGACAAGGTCAGGGATCATTTCATGAACCCCCGGAACGTGGGCGAGGTGGAACAGGCCGACGGCGTGGGGGAGGTGGGGTCGCTCGCCTGCGGCGACGCGCTCAAGCTCACCTTCAAGCTCGATGGCGAGGGCCGCATCGCTGACGCCAGGTTCAAGACCTTTGGCTGCGCCAGCGCCATTGCCTCTTCCTCCGCGCTCACCGAGATGATCAAGGGACTCACCCTGGACGAGGCCGCCAAGGTCACCAACGAGGACATCGCCGAATTCCTGGGCGGCCTGCCCAAGGAGAAGATGCACTGCTCGGTCATGGGCCGCGAGGCCCTGGAAGCGGCCATTGCCCACTACCGCGGCACCCCGCTCCCCATGGCGCAGGGGGAGGTGGTCTGCGAGTGCTTCGGGGTCACCGACCTCGAGGTGCGGCGCGCCATCCAGGAGTCGAACCTCCGGAGTGTCGAGGAGATCACCAACTTCACCAAGGCCGGCGGCGGCTGCGGCAAATGCCACGAACGGCTGGAGGCGATCCTGCGCGAGGTGCATCAGGATACCCAGAAGATCATCCCCGACCATCGCCCGGCGCGGCTCACCAACATCCAGAAGATCAAGCTCATCGAGGAGGTGCTGGAGCGCGAGATCCGGCCGGCCCTCAAGAAGGACGGCGGCGACATCGAACTCGTCGATGTGGACGGCGATTTTGTTGTTGTCTCCCTGCGCGGCGCCTGCGGCACCTGCAAGAAGTCGCAGACCACCCTCAAGGAATACGTGGAGAAAAAGCTGCGCGAACAGGTGCTCGAGAGCCTGATCGTCGAGGAGGCCAAGCCATGAGCACCCCGGTGGTCTACATGGACAACAACGCCACCACCAAGGTGGCGCCCGAGGTCTTGACGGAGATGATGCCCTACTTCTCCGAACTCTACGGCAACCCCTCCAGCATGCATACCTTTGGCGGCCAGGTGGGCCGCAAGCTCGCCGCGGCGCGGGAGCAGATCGCGAGCCTCATCGGGGCAACGCCCGACGAACTCCTTTTCACGAGTTGCGGCACCGAGAGCGACTCCACCGCCATCTTCTCGGCCCTGCAATCCTTTCCGGAAAAGCGCCACATCGTTACCACCAGGGTGGAGCACCCGGCGGTGAAGAACCTCTGCGAAAACCTCGACAAGCTCACCGGCCACAAACACCGGATCACCCAGCTCCCCGTGGACCGGGAGGGGCGGCTCGATCTTGCGCAGTACGAGGAGAGCCTGGCCGACGACACCGCCATTGTCAGCGTCATGTGGGCCAACAACGAAACCGGCGTCCTCTTCCCGGTGGAGGAGATGGCCCGGATCGCCAAGAGCCGCGGCATCCTCTTCCACACCGATGCGGTTCAGGCGGTGGGCAAGGTGCCCATCGACCTTTCGAAATCGGCCATCGATTTCCTTTCCGTCTCGGGCCACAAGCTCCACGCGCCGAAGGGGATCGGCATCCTCTACGTGCGGCGCGGCACCCCCTTTGTGCCCTTCCTCATCGGCGGCCACCAGGAAAAGGGGCGGCGGGGCGGCACCGAGAACGTGGCCTCCATCATCGGTTTGGGCAAGGCGTGCGAACTGGCGGCGAGCCGCATGGAGGAGGAAAACAGCCGGGTCAAGGCCCTGCGCGACAAACTGGAAAACGGCCTCTTGGCCGCGGTGCCCAACGCCATGCTCAATGGCCACAAGTCCGAGCGGCTGCCCAACACCACCAACGTGAGTTTCGAGTACGTGGAAGGGGAGGCGATCCTCCTGCACCTCGACCAGTTCGGCATCTGCGCCTCTTCCGGCTCCGCCTGCACCTCGGGGTCGCTGGAGCCCTCCCACGTGCTGCGCGCCATGGGCGTGCCCTTCACCGCGGCCCACGGCTCGGTGCGCTTGAGCCTCAGTGTGTACAACACCGAGGCCGAGGTGGATTACGTGCTCGAAAAGTTGCCGCCCGTCATCGAGAAGCTGCGGGCCATGTCGCCCTTCTGGCAGAGCGCGCACAAGGGCAGCGTCGGCGGTGCTGCCTGCAAATGCCAGTGTTCGTGAGAGGATGAACCATGAGGGTTATCCCCGCTTCCTTTGAGATCCTGGAGTCGCTCGATCAGCAGTCCATGGCCACCCGCATCGAACTGTGCGGCCGCCTCTGCTACAAGAGCGAGGACAAAATCACTGCCGACTCCACCGAGCCGTTCATCAAGCGCATTGTCCAGCACGGCCACAATTCGGTGATGGAGATGGCGGCGCTCACCCTCAGGGTCGCCTACGATGCCGAGTCCATGGCCACCCAGTTCTTCGGCATCCAGCCCAAGTTCCTGCAGATCGACCGCACCGACAAGAAGGAACTGCTCATCACCGGCACGGTGCGCGCCTTCCGCGAGCTGGCCCGGGACCATGGCAACGTCAAGATCATCAAGGCGGTCTCCGCCTTCCTGGGCGAACGGTATCCGCTCTTCTACTTCGACCTGGCGCCCAAGCGCGGCTGGATTCCCCAGGACGGGGTCAAGGTGGAGAAATTGCCGCTTGCCGAGGTGGATCATCTCTCCGCCGACCTCCGCGTCAAGCACCGCTTCGTCGCGGTGCGCTTCGTCACCAACCGGGCCGTGACCCACGAGATCGTCCGCCATCGCCCCTGTTCCTATTTGCAGGAGAGCCAGCGCTACTGTCGCTACTCCGAGGAAAAGTTCGGCAACGAGGTCACCTTTATCAGGCCCCTTTTCTTTCCGGAGGACAGCGAGGAATACCGGCTGTGGGAGAAGGCCATGGCCGAGACCGAGGCGATCTATCTGAAGCTCCTTGAGTCCGCGTCGCCCCAGGCGGCGCGCACCGTGCTGCCCAACTCCTGCAAGACCGAGATCATCGTCTATGCCAACCTCCTCGAGTGGCTGCACATCTTCCGCCTCCGCACCACCCTGGCCGCCGAGCCCTCCATGCGCGAGGTGATGAATCCGCTGCTCCTGGCGATGAAGCAGAAGTTCGCCACCATCTTCGACGGTGTCGAACCAGCGGCGTGAGCGGTCCGCCCGGAATACGACGCATCGTTATGAACCGGCTGGGATACGATGCAGGTTTTTTAAAATTATTAATTTCAGAACAAGGAGAGAGAAATGGCTTTTGATGCTGTGAACATGGCGGATTGGCAGATTTCCGAGGCTGCCGAAAAGAACATGCCCACCCCCGAGGAATGGCGAGACAAATTAGGACTCGAGAAGGACGAAATTCTCCCCATGGGCCGGCTGGCCAAGCTCGACTTCCTGAAGATCATCAATCGCCTCAAAAATAGGCCGGATGGCAAGTACATCGAGGTGACCGCGATCACCCCGACCCCGCTGGGTGAAGGCAAGTCCACCACCTCCTGCGGCCTGATGGAAGGGTTGGGCAAGCGTGGCAAGAATGTCGGCGGCGCCCTGCGGCAGCCCTCCGGCGGCCCGACCATGAACGTCAAGGGAACCGCGGCGGGCGGCGGCAATTCGCTGCTCATCCCGATGACCGAGTTCTCCCTGGGCCTCACCGGCGATATCAACGACATCATGAATGCCCACAACCTGGGCATGGTGGCGCTCACCGCCCGCATGCAGCACGAGCGGAACTACAACGACGAGCAGCTGGCCAGGCTCACCGGCATGCGCCGTCTCGACATCGACCCCACCCGGGTGGAGTTCGGCTGGATCATCGACTTCTGCGCCCAGGCCCTCAGGAACATCGTCATCGGCCTCGGCGGCCGCACCGACGGCTTTACCATGCAGTCCAAGTTCGGTATTGCCGTGGGTTCGGAACTCATGGCCATCCTCTCCATCGCCACCGACATGGCCGACCTCAAAGAGCGGATCAACAACATCACCGTGGCCTTCGACAAGAGCGGCAAGCCGGTCACCTGCCGCGATCTCGAAGTCGGCAACGCCATGGCCGCCTTCATGCGGAACACCATCAACCCGACCCTGATGTGCACCGCGGAGTACAACCCCTGCCTGGTGCATGCCGGACCGTTTGCCAACATCGCCGTTGGCCAGTCCTCCATCATCGCCGACCGCGTGGCGCTCAAGCTTTTCGACTACAATGTCACCGAGTCCGGCTTTGCCGCCGATATCGGCTTCGAGAAGTTCTGGAACGTGAAGTGCCGCTACTCCGGCCTCAAGCCGCATGTCTCCGTGCTCACCGCCACCATCCGGGCGCTCAAGATGCACGGCGGCGGCCCGAAGGTCGTGCCCGGCAAGCCGCTTGATGAGGCGTACACCAAGGAGAACGTCGCCCTGGTTGAGAAGGGTTGCGAGAACATGGTCCACCTGATCAACGTCATCCGCAAGGCCGGCATCAACCCGGTGGTCTGCATCAACCGCTTCTATACCGACACCGACGAGGAGTGCAAGGTTGTGAAAAGGATCGCCGAGGCGGCCGGCGCCCGTTGCGCCGAGTCCCGCCACTGGGAGCTGGGTGGTGATGGGGCGCTCGAGTTCGCCGATGCGGTCATCGACGCCTGCAACGAAGAGAACGACTTCAAGTTCCTCTATCCGCTCGAGATGAAGCTGCGCGACCGCGTCGAGATGATTACCAAGGAGGTATACGGCGGTGACGGTGTTGACTGGTCGCCCGAGGCGCTGGCCAAGGCCAAGATGCTGGAGAGCGATCCCCAGTATGCCGACTATGCCACCATGATGGTCAAGAGCCACCTCTCCCTCTCCCACGATCCGACCTTGAAGGGTGTGCCCAAGGGTTGGCGTCTGCCGATCCGCGACGTGTTGATCTACTCCGGCGCCAAGTTCCTCTGCCCCTGCGCGGGAACCATCAGTCTGATGCCCGGCACCAGCTCGAATCCGGCCTTCCGCCGCATCGACGTGGACCCGGAAACCGGCAAGGTTTCCGGCTTGTTCTAAAAAGCGTTTCCACTTCGTTCCATCTGACACTGGCCAAAGGACACCGTCTTTTGGCCAGTGTTTTTTGCGGTGTAGGCAGGGAAGAGATCCGCGCATTTGTTGGGGGTGTGGGCGTCTTCTGCGACGTACCTGGCAGTCTCCTTGTCCGTTAGCGGCGGGGCATGGGAACATTGTTTCCCGTGCCCCGCTTTCTTTCGCGCCGTCGGGAAAAATGAGTACCCGGTTATTATGTGGCTTGCCTTGGCCGGGATTTCTCTGCTAATCTGAAGAACATGCAGATCATCCCCGGCGAATCACGATAGGGCAGGGCTCCCATGGCGGCCCCTGAGCAGAAATCCACGCTGCGCGCCTCGGTCAAGGATCAGTCCGGCGCCGGCAAGGTGAAAATCGGCGAACTCCTCCGCAAGGAGGGTCAGATCAGCGGCAACCAGCTCGACGAGGCGCTCGATCTCCAGAAGAAGTCAGGCGGCCGCCTGAGCACCATCCTGCTCAAGCTCGGCTACATCGACGACACCACCGTTCTCAACTTCTTAAGCCGCCAGCACAACTACCAGCCGGTCTTCATCTCCCGCGAGCCACCCAAGCCCGACGCGCTCCAGAAGATCTCCTTCGAGACGGCCAAGCGCTATCTCGCCTTCCCCTTGCGCATCATCGGCAAGAATCTCCAGGTCACCATGGCCGAACCCACCGACACCGGGGCGGTGGAGGCCTTGCAGACCGAGGTCAAGATGCCCCTTACCGTGTGCGTTTCCACGGAGCGTGAGATCGTCGAGGCGTACAAGACCTACTACAAGATCAGCGACGAGGAATACAACACCCTCATGGCCCACGAGGGCGGCAAGGAAGAAGAAGAGGCGCCGGTCACCCAGATCGACGACTTCGGCTCCCTGGCCTCCGAGGCCGCCGAGGGCATGGAACTCGAAACCTTCGAGGAGGCCGCGGGCGGCGATCAGTACTCCGCTTCCGATGCCCCGATCATCAAGCTCGTCAACGGCATCCTCATCAAGGCGGTGCAGGACGGGGTGAGCGACATCCACATCGAGCCCTACGAGAAGAACCTCCAGGTGCGCTACCGCCTGGACGGCTCGCTCTACAAGTCGATGAACCTGCCGCTCTCCATCAAGAACGCCTTGAACTCGCGGATCAAGATCATGGCCCAGCTCGACATCACCGAGCGCCGCGTGCCCCAGGACGGCCGTATCCGCATCAAGCTCGGGCGCAACAAGGCGGTGGACTTCCGCGTCTCCTCGCTGCCGACCCTCTTTGGTGAGTCCATCGTTCTCCGTATCCTCGATAAATCCAACCTCAACGTCGATCTCACCAAGCTGGGCTTCGAGCAGCGCACCTTCGATACCCTCAAGCGCTGCATCTACCGGCCGCAAGGGTTGCTCCTGGTCACCGGGCCTACGGGTAGCGGTAAAACCGTCACCCTCTACTCGGTGTTGAACGCCTTGAACAGCGAGGACACCAAGATCCTCACCGCCGAGGATCCGGTGGAGTTCAACTTCAAGGGCATCAACCAGGTCAACGTCAGAAACGAAGTGGGCATGACCTTTGCCGCGGCACTCAAGGCCTTCCTGCGCCAGGATCCGGACATCATCATGGTGGGCGAGATCCGCGACATGGAGACCGCCGAGATCGCCATCAAGGCGGCCATGACCGGCCATCTCGTTTTTTCCACCCTGCACACCAACGATTGTCCCGCCACCATCGGCCGCCTCATCGACATCGGCGTCCCTTCCTACATGGTGGCCTCGGCCATCACCATGGTTCTTTCCCAGCGCCTCGCCCGCCGTCTCTGCCCCAAGTGCAAGGAGCCGGTGGACATGGCCACTCTGGACAAGGAGAAGCTCATCAAGCTTGGTTTCAAGGAGGAAGAGCTGCCGACGCTGAAGGTTTACGGCCCCAAGGGATGCCAGGCCTGCAACGGCGGCGGCTACAAGGGGCGGGTCGGTCTCTTCGAGTTGATGGAGATCACCGAGGAGGTGGGCAAGGCGATCAATGCCCAGGTGCCGGAGGATCAGCTTCGCAAGATCGCGGTGCAGAACGGCATGACCACCCTGCGCGAGGCGGGGCTGCAGAAGATCCGCGAGGGCGTGACCAGTATCGAGGAGGTGCTGAAGCGCACGGTGGTCACCGAGGAATCGCTGCCCGCCTATCTGGTCCACCCGGACATCGAGGAGTACCAGGACGGCGACATCATCATCCGCCAGAACAACAACGACAAGGATTTCTTCAAACTGGTCACCGGCGCGGTGATGGTCGTGAAAGACGGCAAGAAGATCGCCGAGATCACCGAGCCCGGCGAGTACTTCGGCGAGATGAGCGCCATCTCCGGCGAGCCGCGCAGCGCCTCCATCGTGGCCAGGGGGCGCTGCAAGATCAAGCGCTTCCCGGGCGACAAGCTCATGGAGGTCATCGAGAAGTACCCCGAGGTTGGCAAATACCTCTTTAAAACCGTGGTCGGCCGCCTGGGGCAGGCCAACAGCATCATCGTCAAACTCGCCAACGAGCGCGCCCGTCAGGCCGGAGCCTGATTCCGCGCCCCATCCCGCCGTAGCCGCCCTTCCGCAGAATTTCATTCTTTCCTAAATTTCTGACAAATTGTCTTGAAAAACGGTTCAAAATTCGTTAAGAAATTTGATTCCGGCTTCTGGATGCGCTCTTGTTGCGACTTTGCGGGCTTCTCACACCCTCCGGTTTGGGCGAAACACTGATACGGTGTGGGAAGCAGGTGGTACCATGCGCCCAAATCCGGATGTCACAGGCAGGGTCCGGCGCGCCGTCCTTCCGATATAACTACGCAAGATCATTACGATTTACATAGATCCCTTTGCCCTAAGGAGAAGTCAATGAGTGCCAAGATCATCAGCGGGACCGAGGTCGCGAAGGCCATTCGCGAGGAACTGACGACGGAAGTCGCGGAACTGAAAGCCAAGCACAACGTGGTGCCTGGCCTTGTCACCATCCTGGTGGGCGAGGATCCGGCCTCCCAGTCCTATGTGACCGCCAAGAACAAGACCGCGCATGCGCTGGGCATCCATTCCGAGCAGGTGACCCTGCCCGCCGACACCAGCGAGGCGGACCTGCTCAAGATCGTGGAGAAATACAACAAGGATCCGAAGATCAACGGCATCCTCGTCCAGCTGCCCCTGCCCAAGCACATCAATGAAACCAATGTCCTCTACGCCATCGACCCCGAGAAGGACGTGGACGGCTTCCATCCGGTCAACGTCGGCAAGATGGTCTTGGGCGAGCAGTGCTATCTGCCCTGCACCCCGCACGGCATCCTCGAACTCCTGAAGCGCAGCGGCGTGCAGACCAAGGGCGCCGAGGTGGTGGTCATCGGCCGCAGCAACATCGTGGGCAAACCCATCGCCAACCTCATGCTCCAGAAGCGCGAGGCCGGCGACGCCACCGTCACCCTCTGCCACACCCGCACCAAGGATCTGGCCGGCCACTGCAAGCGGGCCGACATCATCATCGCCGCGGTCGGCGTGCCCAAGATGGTCACCGCCGACATGGTGAAGGACGGCGTGGTCATCATCGACGTCGGCGTCAACCGCATCGGCATGAGCGAATCCGGCAAGGCGATCCTGGCCGGTGACGTGGACTTCGATGCCGTGAAGGAAAAGGCCTCCTTCATCACCCCGGTGCCTGGCGGCGTTGGTCCGATGACCATCACCATGCTGATGAAGAACACCGTGCAGGCCGCCAAGCAGGCCGCCGGGCTGATCTAATTAGACCAATCGACCATACACCCGAGCTATTGAGGGACGAGCATGGCTATCACCAGAAACGGATGCGAGGGCTGCACGGAGATCACCTGTGCATCCACGAAGCAGGTTCTCTCCAACGATGTGGCGAAAAACGTCAAGACTGCCTACGACCGCGTGCAGTCCCGCGGCATGTCCGCCTGTCTTTTCGGTTCCGGCGGCACCTGCTGCCGCAACTGCAACATGGGTCCGTGCCAGATCATCGACGGCGTTGACGAGATGCTCGGCATCTGCGGCGCCAACGCCGACACCGTGGCGGCCCGCAACTTCGCCCGCATCGTTGCCGCCGGCACCGCCGCGCACACCGACCATGCCCGCGAGATGGTCAAGGGCTTCCTCGATACCGCCAAGGGCCATGGCCCGCACCAGATCAAAGACGTCGAGAAGCTGAAATCCCTGGCCGAGGTCTTTAATATCCCCACCGAGGGCCGCGAGGTCAGCGAGATCGCGGTGGAGCTGGGCGAGAAGGCCCTGGCCGAGTTCGGCAAGCAGGACGACGCGCCGCTCTCCATGCTGAAGCGCGCGGTGCCCAAACGCCAGGCCCTGTGGAACAAGCTCGGCATGGCCCCCCGCGGCGTGGACCGCGAGGTGGTGGAGATGATGCACCGCACCCACATGGGCGTGGACCAGGAGTACGAGAACATCACGCTTCAGGCCTCCCGCTGCGCCCTGGCCGACGGCTGGGGCTCCTCCATGCTCTCCACCGAGCTGACCGACATCATGTTCGGCACCCCGGTACCCCGCCGCGCCATCGTCGATCTCGGCGTGCTCAAGGCCGATCAGGTCAACGTCACGGTGCACGGCCATGAGCCGCTCCTGGCCGAGGCGCTCTGCATCGCGGCCCAGGAGCCGGACATGATCGAACTGGCCAAGAAGCAGGGCGCCAAGGGCATCAATCTGGCCGGCGTCTGCTGCACCGGCAACGAGATCCTCATGCGCCGCGGCATTCCGGTGGCAGCCGGCTTCGTCCAGCAGGAGATCGCCCTGGCCACCGGCGCGGTGGAGGCGATGGTGGTGGACGTCCAGTGCATCATGCCGTCGGTCACCGAGGTGGCCAAGAACTTCCACACCGACATCATCACCACCAACTACCGGGCCAAGCTGCCCGGCGGCGTCCACATCCAGTTCGAGGAAGAGGCGGCGCTGGAGTCGGCCAGGAAGATCCTCGCCCACGCCATCAAGAACTTCAAGAAGCGGCGTGAGTTCTTCATCCCGCAGGAGACCAAGCTCGACGTGGTGGTGGGCTTCTCCCACGAGACCATCAACTACATGCTCGGCGGCCGTTTCCGCGCCAGCTACCGCCCCTTGAACGACAACATCATCAACGGCCGCATCCGCGGCGTGGGTGCCATTGTCGGCTGCGACAACTTCAAGCTGACCGACGACGCCCACGAGGTCATTGCCCGCGAACTCATCAGGAACAACGTCCTGGTGCTGGCCACCGGCTGCGCCGCCACCTCGCTGGGCCGCGCCGGCCTCATGACCCCGGAGGCGGCCAAGTACTGCGGCGACACCCTGGCCGAGATCTGCGAGACGGTCGGTATCCCGCCGGTGCTCCACATGGGCTCCTGCGTCGATAACAGCCGCATCCTCATCGCCGCCACCCAGATGGTGAAGCAGGGCGGTTTGGGCGACGACATCTCCGATCTGCCGGCCATCGGCACCGCGCCGCTCTGGATGAGCGAAAAGGCGGTGGCCATCGGCCAGTACTTCGTGGCCAGCGGCGCCCAGGTCGTCTTTCAGAGTCTGCCGACCTCCGGCGCCAAGACCTTCAACAAGTACCTGCTCGAAGGGTTGATGGGGCAGGTTGGCGCCCACTGGAACGTGGCCTCCGAGCCCCTGGCGATCGCCAGGACGATGATCGCGGCGATCGAGGCCAAGCGCGACGCCCTCGGCATCAACAAGAAGACCGAACGCGTCCTCTTCGATATGGCGATGCGCCGCGATCTGACCGCCGGTGTGCCCGGCGTCGGCTGCCACGGTCCCGGCGGCGCGTGAGCGCTTACTTGACTACCCTCTCTGAAGGAAGATTGGAGATATGGAAACAGCGATGAAATCAGGGAGTCGTCTCGAACGGGTGCTGCGGTCCGGCGCCTTCGCGGTGACCGGCGAGCTGGGGCCGCCCAAGAGCGGCAACCCCGAGGTGGTCCGGGAAAAAGCCCGGCTGCTCAAAGGGCACGTCGATGCGGTCAACATCACCGACTGCCAGACCGCCATTGTCCGCATGTCGAGCATCGGTGCCGGCCTCCTCACCCTTTCCGAGGGGGTGGAGCCGGTCATTCAGATGACCTGCCGCGACCGCAACCGCATCGGCATGCAGAGCGACCTTTTGGGCGCCACGGCCATGGGGCTCAAGAACCTGCTCTGCCTCACCGGCGACCACCAGAAGTTCGGCAACCATGCGGGCGCCAAGGGCGTTTTCGACATGGATGCCATCCAGCTCCTGGGCATGGTCCGCGACATGCGG
>JBFLYY010000289.1:0-2915 GCA_040756495.1 Thermodesulfobacteriota bacterium
ATCCGGCAATCGGCCACTGAACAGCCCTGCCCTTCCCCATGCACCATGAGGGGGTTGATGTCGAGTTCGGCGATCTCCGGGTGGTCACACGCCAGCATGGAGAGGCGAATCAGGCAGCGCTCCAACTCCTCCTGGTCGGCCACTGCCGCCCCACGTGCCCCGTTCAGCATCGGATACGCCTTGATGGAGCGCACCATGTGGTGGGCGCCGTTGTGGCGGATAGGAGCCAGCCGGAAACTCACGTCCTTGAAGATCTCAACAAAGATTCCGCCCAGGCCGAACATGATGAGAGGCCCAAAGGCGGGATAGTGCTTGATGCCGAGAATTACCTCGACCCCACGTTCCGCCATGCGCTGCATGAAAACACCGCGGATATCCGCCTCGGGCTTGTGTTTCCTGGCCGCAGCCACGATCTCCTCATAGGCCAGGCTTGCGGCGGCCGGGGTGGCGACCCCGACCCGCACCCCGCCCACGTC
Source organism: Thermodesulfobacteriota bacterium (assembly GCA_040756495.1). Taxonomy (GTDB): domain Bacteria; phylum Desulfobacterota; class Desulfobulbia; order Desulfobulbales; family Desulfurivibrionaceae; genus JAJZRJ01. The sequence goes on from JBFLYY010000289.1 coordinate 477, forward strand.
GGATTTGTGCACGATCTGGGGCGAGACGATCTTCATGGCGCAGGGGCCGAATTCCCTGACCGCGGCCGCAGCCTCTTCCGCGCTGGTGGCCAGCCGGGAGGGCAGGACCGGAAAGCCGTAGGCCGCGAGGATATCATTGCCCTCCACCTCGCCGAGATAGCGCTCGCCCTTTTTCAGGGCTGCGGCAATCACCTTGCCTGCGGCATCCTTGTTCACCGACAACTCGAACTCCTTGAGGTGCTGGCGGCGGAGCCAGCTGGAATACTGATACAGGGCGCTCATGGCCCGGGCCGCAGCCTCTGGAAAATGGTAATGGGGGATATGGTGCTGCTCCAGGATCTCGATCCCCTTGCTCACATCCATCAGCCCCATGAAGGAGGCCACCACCGGCTTGCCGCTCTTCCTGGCCAGGGCCGGGATGATGGCGGCGGTCTCCTCGATCTCGGTCATGGACTGGGGCGTGAGGATGAAGATGACCCCATCCACGTTCTCGTCGTTCAATACCGCGGCCAGGGCCGCCTGATAGCGGTCCGAGCGGGCATCGCCGATCACGTCCACCGGGTTGTGGATGTTGGCCGTGGTTGGCAGGTGGCTGCGCAACACCTCGGTGGTGTCGGCTCCCAGCTTTGCCAGCCTCAACCCCGAGTGGATGGTGATATCGGTGGCGATGATCCCCGGCCCGCCGGCGTTGGTGATGATCGCCATACGGTTCGAGCGCGGCAGGGGCTGGTTGGCAAAGGCCACGGCATAGTCGAAGAGTTCCTCGATGGACTGGGCCCGGAAGACCCCGGACTGTTCGAAGAGCGCATTGTAGACCGCCTCGGAGCCGGCGAGCGAGCCGGTATGTGAGCTCACCGCCGCCGCCCCTTCCGCGGTGCGTCCTGCCTTGATGGCAAGGATCGGCGTGGGATTGTCGCCGCCGGTGATCTCCCGCACCGTCTCGATGAACTCGGCCCCATGGCGCAGTTCCTCGACATAGAGCATGATTACCCTGGTCTGCGGGTCGTCGTGGAGGTAGCGAATCAGCGCCAATTCGCCGATGTCCGCTTTGTTGCCCACGGAAATGAACTTGGAAAAGCCGATGTTCTTCTTGGCGGCAAAGTCGAGAACCGCGGTGCAGAGCGCGCCGGACTGGCTGATGAAGGCGATGTTGCCGGGCTTGGCCTTCTGGCGGGCAAAACTCGCGTTGAGCCCGGTCTCTTGATCGGTATTGATAATGCCAAGACAGTTCGGCCCCACGAGGCGCATGTCGTGCTGAAGGCATACCGCCACCAACTCCTCTTCGATGGCCGCCCCAGCCGGCCCGGTCTCGCGAAAACCAGCGGAGATGACGATCAGGGCCTTCACCCCCTTGGCCGCCGCTTCGCGGGCCACGGCCGGCGTCTGGGTCGCCGGGACGATGAGCACCGCGAGATCGACGCTATCGGGAATATCGTTTAAGGCAGGATAGGCGCGCACCCCGCAGATCGACTTGGCCTTGGGATTGACCGGATAGATGATGCCGGCGTAATCGCTTTCGAGGATGTTCTTGAAGACCGCCCGGCCCACGCTGCCAGGCCGGTTCGAGGCGCCAACCACCGCCACCGAGGCGGGGGTGAAGATCGCCTCGATCCCCTGGGCAGAGACCGCCTTGACCATCCGGCTCCGCCCCGTTCCGCCAGCCGCTTCCAATGACTTTTTCTTTTTTTTCGTGGCCATGACTCCTCTCTTTCTCGGTAGCGCCCTTGCCCGGGGCTAAGGCGTGGACAAAGGACCGGCAAGCTGGCTTTCGAGTTCCGCCGGCTCCGTGGTCGGCTCTCCGCAGACATACCCCTGGCAGAGATAAGCGGTGGGCCGCCCGCCAATCTTCCCCATCGTCGCGACAAAGGGGAGGGAACGGCTCAGCCACTCCTGGCCCGGGCCGCCATCGGCCAGCAGCACCGTGAGATCGGGCAGGAAGCGCCGGCGCACCACGTCGAGCAGCCTTCCGACCCCCTCTTCCTCGGCCCTGCCGGTGATGACAAGGTGGCGCGGCGGCCTGCGGAACAGGTCATACGCCGCAAGCATCAAGGGCAAGCTGGCCGGATATTCCTGCAGGCGGCGGGCAAAGGCGGCAATGGTCTGCCCGGCCATCCTCTCCCACGTCTCTACCCCCAGGGTCCGGGCCAGACGCAGCAGGTTCAGGGCGGCAACGGAGTTGCCGGTGGGCTCGGCGCCGTCGTAGTCGGCCCGGGTGCGGAAGAGGAGTGTCGGGTCGGTGTCGGCCACGTCGTAGAAACCGCCCTCCCGGGGATCGTGAAACAGGGTGATCTGCCGTTCGGTGAGCTTCAGGGCGCTCTTAAGCCACGCCACGTCAAAATCCACGTTGTACAGATCGAGCAGGGCCTGGATGAAAAAGGCATAGTCGTCGAGTTGGCCGGCCAGTCCCGCATGCCCAGCCCGGTACCGGCGCAGCAGGGC
>JBFLYY010000290.1:0-9126 GCA_040756495.1 Thermodesulfobacteriota bacterium
TTGCCGGCGTGGTTGTCTCTTTGGCTGTCGGTGCGGCAGCAGGCCTGGTCGCGGGTGCCGCTGCCGGCGCCGTGGCGGGCTTGACCGGCGGTGTTGCGGTTGGAGGAGCCGTTGCCGGTGTGGCCGAAGAATTCACCGTCTGCCCGGCAGTCGGTGCGGCTGGGGGTGTGGACTGTTCCTGGCCGCTTTCGGCCTGGACGGTTTCGCTCTGGGGCGGCGGCGTCAAGGGGTGCATCTCGAAATACTTGGCGAGCAACGCCTTGGCCACCGGCGCGGCGGCGGAACCGCCGTGACCGCCATGTTCCACCAGCACCGTTACCGCGATCTGCGGCTTGTCGAAGGGCGCGAAGCAGGTGAACCAGGCATGATCCCGGTATTTATAGGGCACCGCGCTCTCGGAGGTCATTTTATACTGGGCCATCCGCACCACCTGGGCGGTGCCGGTCTTGCCCGCCACGACGATGTCCTGCATCTTGGCGGCGGTGGCGGTGCCGTGCTGGTCGTTCACCGCCCCGGCCAGGCCGTCGCGGATCAGCTCCATGGTTCTGGGGCTGCCCAGGGAGGTGCCGTCGATGATCGGCTTGAACTGGGAGACAAAGGCGCCGGTGGAATCCTTCACCGCGGCGATGAACTGCGGCCGGTAGAGGGTGCCGCCGTTGGCGATGGCCGCGGTCATCCGGCAGATCTGGAGCGGGGTGGCGAGGTCGAAGCCCTGGCCGATGGCGATGGAAAAGGTCTCGCCGTCCTGCCATGGCTCCTTGAAGCGTTTGAGCTTCCACTCCTTCGTGGGGATGAGGCCTGCCTTTTCGTGTTCCATGGTGATGCCGGTTTTGAGGCCCAGCCCCAGGCTCTTGGCGTAGTGGGCAATGGCATCGGGCCCGAGCCTCTGGCCGACCTGATAGAAATAGACGTCGCACGATTCGGCCAGGGCCCGATGGAGGCTCACCGAGCCGTGGCCGCCCTTTTTCCAGCAGCCGTAGGAGCGGTTGCCGAAATTGATGGAGCCGGAGCAGAAAAAGGCGGTGTCCGGGGTGATCACCTTCTCGGTGAGGCCGGCCAGGGCGGTGACGATCTTGTAGGTGGAGCCCGGCGGGTACTGGCCCTGGACCGGCTTGTTGATGAGCGGGGTCTTGATGTCGTTCAGGAGCCGTTGCCAGACCTCGCCAGGGATGCCGCCGCTGAACTCGTGGAGCGGCAGGGCGGGCAGGCTCGAGACGGCGAGGATGCGGCCGGTGTTGACCTCCATCGCCACCACCGCCCCCGCCCTGTCGGCCATGGCCTCTTCCGCCGCCTGCTGCAGGTTGACGTCCACCGTGAGCTGCAGGTCGTTGCCCGGCACCGCTTCCAGCGCCTTGAGCCGTTTCTGCACAAAGCCGCGGACATCGACCTCCACGAAGCTCTGGCCCTTTTCGCCGCGCAGGTAGCGGTCGAACTGCTTTTCGATGCCGCCCTTGCCGATGAGGTCGCCGGGCATGTAGGTGCCGCTCTTGTCGGCATCCAACTCCTGCTGGTTGATCTCGCCCAGGTAGCCCACCAGGTGCGAGGCCATCTCGCCGTACCGGTAATCGCGGGAGGGCACCACCTCCACCTGCACCCCCGGCAGCCGGTAGGCATTGTTCTCGATGGCGATCAGGGTCTCCCAGTCGATGTTTTCCTTGAGGCGGGTGGGCAGGTAGCGCGGATGGTCGGCGCCGGCCCGGATGCGTTCCAGGAGCACCGACATGTCGAGTTGCAGGATCTTGGCCAGTTCCTTGAGCACCTCGTCGGGGCTGGGGGAATCCTCGCGGATCCAGACCACGTTGAAGAGGGGGCGGTTGGCGATGATGATCTCGCCGTTGCGGTCGAGCACGTTGCCGCGGGGGGCGGCGATGTACTGGATGCGGGTGCGGTTGTTCTCGGATTGCTGGGCGTATTCCGTGCCCTTGCGGATCTGCAGGTGCCAGAGGCGGACCACCAGGATGGCGATGAGGGCCACCATGATGGCGGTGGCGATGTCGATCCGGGTCTTGAGCATCTTCAGCTCGGCCGGATCCATCTTGGTGATGTTGCCAAGACCGCGGGCCATGGCCTAGCTCTTGAAGCGGTTGGCCGGGCGGGATCCCAACGCCATGAAGGAGGAGCCGCTGCCCGGGGTCATCCGGGTCTGCAGCCAGCGGAAGACGCTGCAGCAGGGGATGCAGACCACCGACATGATGATGATCTGCTGGATCATGTTGCCCCATGCCCAGGAGAGGGTCGCCTCCGGGGCCAGGATCGAGGTGATGACGTAGATGGCGCCGTTGGCGAAGAGGTAGCTGATGACGATGAGCGGTATCTGGTGGAGGGTGTCGGTGAAGGCGAGGTGGCGGGTGGAGCCCTTGAGCACGAAGAAGACCAGCAGGTAGGTCAGCGGGTAGAGTCCGAGAAAGATGCCGGAAAAGATGTCCATCAAGAGGCCGAGCAGCAGCGCCAGTACGGCGCCGCGGAAGAGATCGAGGTGGGTGGCGGCGAAGACGATGAGCAGAAAGAGCAGGTCCGGCTGGCCCATCCAGGCCGGCAGGCCGTGGAGCAGGGTGGTCTGCAGCACCAGACACAGGGTGCCGATAATCAGGAAGATCGCGATGAGCATGGTCTTATTCCGCCAGCGAGGCCTTTTTCATGATGATGATCACCTGTTCGAGCTGGGAGAAATCGACGGCCGGGGCGACGGTGATGTTCTGGAACATGCCGCGGCGGCTCCTGGTGACGGAACTCACGGTGCCGATCAGCAGCCCTTTGGGGAAGACGGTGCCCAGGCCCGAGGTCACCAGTTCGTCGCCCTGGCTCACGTCGGCGTTCTTGAGCACGTAGTAGAGGTCGAAACCGCTGCCGTTGCCCTTGATGATGCCCTGGATCCGGGTGCGCTGGATGATGGCGTCGATGGCGCTGTTGGGATCGTTGGCCAGGAGGATCTTGGCGTAGTGGGGCGAGGTGTTGACCACCTGGCCGACGATGCCCTCCACGGTCACGGCGGGCATGCCGTTTTCCACCCCGTCGCTGCTGCCGCGGTCGATGATCAGCGTCTTGAACCACTGGGAGGGATCCTTGCCGATGATCTGGGCGGTGAGAGTGGGGGAGGGCAGGGTCTCCTTCAACTCCAGCAGCTTGGTCAGCCGCACGTTGGTGGCCACCGCCTCGCGGTAGAGGGTGGTGGCGGCCTTGTACTTGCGGAGTTCCTCCTTGAGCCGTTCGTTTTCCTCGCGCACCCCGATCAGGCTGGAGTAGTTGCGCCAGAAGGTGGAGAAGAAGCCGCCCACCCGGCTGACGCCGCTCTGGGCGCTGCCCAGCACCTCCAGGGCGAGCTTGTGCGGGGTGTTGAATTCTTGGCGGCCCACCGTGGCCACGATGAGCATCAGGACGAGGGTGAGGGTCAGACCGAAAAGGAGCAGCGCCTTGAGCTGGCGTGAGCGTTTACCCTTTTTGCGCATGGCGTCTGGTTACCGCGGGGCAAAGGATGGCTGCGGCGGCAGCCATCGGGAAGCCGGCCGGCCCGTGACAAGCGGGTCGGCGGCTGGCATGGAGCGATGGCGTGAAGGTGGTCGGCACGGAGGCGTTCAGGTGGTCATGACCTCTTTGAGCACTTCCAGATTCTCCAGGGCCTTGCCGGAGCCGAGAACCACCGAGGAGAGCGGATCCTCGGCAATGATGATCGGCAGCCCGGTTTCCTCGCGGAGGCGCTTGTCGAGGTTCCTGAGCAGCGCGCCGCCGCCGGTGAGGACGATGCCCTGATCGACGATGTCGGCCGCCAGCTCGGGCGGAGTGAGTTCCAGCGCCATCTTCACCGCCTCGATGATGGCGTCCACCTGCTCGGTGATCGCCTGGCGCACCTCCTCGGAGGTGATGGTCAGCGTCTTCGGCACGCCGGAGACGAGGTCGCGGCCCTTGACCTCCATGCTCTCGTAGGGTTCGGTCGGCATGACGTCGCCGATGGTGGTCTTGATGAGTTCCGCGGTGTGTTCGCCGATGGCCAGGTTGTGCTTGCGCTTGATGTAGTGGAGGATCGCCTCGTCCATCTTGTCGCCGGCCACCCGCACCGAAGCGGCGTAGACCACGCCGGCCAGGGAGATGACCGCCACCTCGGTGGTGCCGCCGCCGATGTCCACCACCATGTTGGCGGTGGGTTCGGTGATGGGCAGGCCCGCGCCGATGGCCGCGGCCATCGGTTCCTCGATGAGATAGACCTCGCGGGCGCCGGCGGACTCGGCCGATTCCTTCACCGCCCGTTTTTCCACCTGGGTGATGCCGGAGGGCACGCTGATGATGATGCGCGGGTGGACCAGGGTGCGGCGGTTGTGGACCTTGTTGATGAAGTAGCGCAGCATCGCCTCGGTGACCTCGAAGTCGGCGATGACGCCGTCCTTGATGGGCCGGATGGCCACGATGTTGCCCGGCGTGCGGCCGAGCATCATCTTCGCTTCCTTGCCCACGGCCAGCACCTTGTTGGTGCGGGCGTCCTTGCGGACCGCGACCACCGAAGGTTCGCGCAGCACGATGCCCTTGCCCTTCACGAAGACCAGGGTGTTGGCGGTGCCGAGGTCGATGGCCAAGTCGTTGGAAAGCCAGCCGAACAGCGAGTCAAGGAACATACAAGACTACCTCAGAGTTGGAGTGGTCCGATTACCCATGGTTTGAGGGGGTTACTTACCGCACAAATTTGAGAAAGTCTAGCAGAGTCTCTAGGGGGCCGCAAGAAAAATGGCTCCGGGCAAGGAGGAAAAAACTTGACAGCAATGGGGGCGCATGGTACCCATGGGGTCGCTGACGCGGCAGCGGTTTTGCCGCGTTGTTTGTTGGTTGACCGAGTGGGGCTATAGCTCAGCTGGGAGAGCGCTTGAATGGCATTCAAGAGGTCAGCGGTTCGATCCCGCTTAGCTCCACCACTTTCGAATAGTTCCTTTTTGGGGAGGGCTTCCACGGTTTTTCCTAAAAAGCGAAGCCTCTGCCGCATGGAACGAATTGGCCTTCTTCGATCGGCAGGGGCTTTTTCTTTGTGATCCGCCATGAGCAAGCACGCCACTCCGGATACTGAGCCGAAACCCGCCAGCGACGAGGCGATCCTCAAGGTCGCCAAGGAGATCGTGGTGAAGTTCATCGAGGTGGGCCAGCTCTCTCCCGCCAAGTTCGGCGAGATCTTCGACGATGTCTACAAGGCGGTCAGGAAGACCGTGCGTTCCTGATTGCTTGAGCCTTCCGTGACCCTCGATCCCTCCCTGAATCGCTCTCCGCACCGCGTTTCCCACATCCACCTGCTCGGCATCTGCGGCACCGGCATGGGCGCCTTGGCGGGCATGCTCCAGAGCGCGGGCTACCGGGTGACCGGCTCCGACGAGCACGTCTATCCGCCGATGAGCGACTATCTCGCCGGCCTCGGCATTCCGGTGATGAGCGGCTACCGGCCGGAGAATCTCGCCGAGCGGCCCGATCTCGTGGTGGTGGGCAACGTCATCCGGGCGGTGAATCCCGAGGCCCAGGCCGTGGCCGCGGCCGGCATTCCCTATCTCTCCTTTCCCCAGACCCTGAGCCGTTACTTCATCGAGGGCAAGACCTCGCTGGTGGTCTGCGGCACCCACGGCAAGACCACCACCTCCTCGCTGCTCGCCACCCTCTTGCAGCACGCGGGGCAGGAGCCGAGCTTCATGATCGGCGGCATTGTCCAGGCCTTTGGCCGCAACTTCAACCTGGGCAACGGTCCCTACTTCGTGGCCGAGGGCGACGAGTACGACACCGCCTTCTTCGACAAGGGGCCCAAGTTCCTCCATTACCAGCCGAAGATCTGCATCCTCACCAGCGTCGAGTTCGACCACGCCGACATCTACGCCGATTTCGCCGCGGTGAAGGCGGCCTTCCGCAAACTGGTGAAAATTCTGCCCCCGGACGGCTGCCTGGTCGCCTGCCTCGACGACCCGACCGTGGCCGAGATCGCCGCCGAGGCGCCCTGCCAGGTTTTGGGCTACGGCGAGGCAGCGGGCCGCGACTTTCAGGTCGCCGATCTGGCGGTCACGCCGGCAGGCACCACCTTCACCGTGTTGAAGGACGGCGCGCCCTTCGGCGAGTTCACCAGCCGGATGCCGGGCCGCCATAATGCCTTGAACAGCGCCGCGGTCATCGCGGTGCTCGATTGTCTGGGTATTGCGCCGGCCGCCATTGCCTCGGGGCTCGCCGTCTTCCAGGGCGTGCGCCGTCGCCAGGAGGTGCGCGGCATCGAGCGGGGGGTCACGGTGATCGACGACTTTGCCCACCACCCCACGGCGGTGCGCGAGACCCTCAATGCCCTGCGTCAGGCCTACAGCGGCCAGCGCCTCATTGCGGTCTTCGAGCCCCGCACCAATTCGAGCCGCCGCCGCGTCTTCCAGCAGGCCTATGTCTCCGCCTTCGACCACGCCGATCAGGTGGTGGTGCGCGAGCCCATGGCGCTCGCCCAGCTTGCCGAGGAGGAGCGCTTTTCCTCGGCCCAACTGGTGGCGGACCTCAAGGAACAGGGTCGCGATGCCCGCTACTATGCCACCACCGAGGAGATCCTCGCCTATCTCGACGGCGAGCTGCGCGCCGGCGACGTGGTGGCGATCCTTTCCAACGGCGGCTTCGACAACATCCACACCCGCCTGCTCGACCAGCTCCGCCGGCCCTAGCCCCCTCCGAAAAAATCCTGCTTTTTCCCTTGCGGTTTCCCCCTGTTCGGAGTGATAATCGGGGGCATACGTGGTTCAGGTTCGAGGAGTCCGGAGAAAAAAGCCTATTTGTTTCAAGGTGTTGCGCTTGATTTCCTGCCGCCCGTGTTTTCCTGAATGACCATTCAGTATTTCCTTGACATCGGGTGCCGATTGGTTTAATTACTCGCTGACTATCCCAACGGGCTCTAGGAAAAGGAGCAGTTAACGTGGAACAGCAATCGCTTTTAGACCTCCTCTATGTGGCGGCGTTCTTTTTGGGCGGCTTGGTCTTCGCGGTCGGCCCCTTCATCATCGCCCTCCTCCTCGCGTCGCGATCCACCAGGAACACCCGGCAGAAAACCACGCAGCTCATCGAATGCGGCATGGAGCCCATCGGCGACGCCTGGATCCGTTTCGGCGCGGTCTATTACCTCTATGCCCTGATGTTTCTCGCCTTTGCCGTGGACATCCTCTATCTCTTCCCGGTCGCCCTGGTCTACAATCGGGTTTTCGCCATCCGCGACTTCATCGAGATCGTCATCTTTGTCGGCATCCTTGCACTTGCCGTCGTCTATGCCTGGAACAAGGGGGTCTTCACGTGGGAACGCAAAACTTACAGCCACCGGTAGTCCAGTTTGCCCAGCTCGACAAGCTGCTTGCCATCGGGCGGGCGAATTCCCTGTGGCCGATGACCTTCGGTCTGGCCTGCTGCGCCATCGAGATGATGGCCACCGGCGCCTCCCGTTTTGACCTGGCCCGCTTCGGCGCCGAGGTTTTCCGGCCCTCCCCCCGCCAGTGCGACGTGATGATCGTGGCGGGCACCATCAGCAAGAAGATGGCCCCGGCGGTGGAGACCCTCTACGACCAGATGCCCGAGCCCAAGTGGGTCATCGCCATGGGCAACTGCGCCATCTCCGGCGGTCCCTTTGTCTTCGACGGCCAGTACGGCATTGTCGAGGGCGCCGAAAAGCTTTTCCCGGTGGATGTCTTCATCCCCGGTTGCCCGCCGCGGCCCGAGGCCCTGATCGAGGGTATCCTGGAGCTGGAGGAGAAGGTGACCGGTTCCCGTCGATTCCCGCGGGTGGAGGTGGCCTGAGATGAGCGCGACCACGATCAAGCAGGCCATGGCCTCCCTCTCCGCCCAGGTGGTGGAGCCCGATTACGCAAAGCGGGGCAACCACCTCGACGTCACCGTGGCACCGGATCAGGTGGTTGCCGCGGTCACGATTCTCGATGGCAACGGCTATTTCATCGAGGCGATCACCGGGGTGGACTGGCTCGGCGAGAAGGCAGCCCGTAAGAAGGAAGCAGCGGTCAAGGCAGCGGCCGCGGCAAAAGCCGCCGCGGAAGCAGCGGCGGCAGCGGGCCAGGAAGCGCCTCCGCCTCCGGCAGCGCCGGCCGAACCCGAGGGCTCCCAGGTGGACGACCTGGAGGTGGTTTACGATTTCAACCATTACGAGACGCTCTGCCGGGTAACGGTACGCACCCGGGTGCCCCGCGACAACCCCGAGGTGCCGACCATCTCGGAAATCTATCCCGGGGCAAACTGGCACGAGCGGGAAACCCATGACTTCTTTGGCATCAAGTTCGTAGGCCACCCCTATCTGGTGCCGCTGCTCCTGCCCGAGGACGCCGATTTCCATCCTCTGCTGAAGGATTTCAAGCCATGAGCGCCTTTGCCCAGACCCAACTCAAGGAAACCTTCGTCATCAACCTGGGGCCGCAGCATCCTGCGACCCATGGTGTACTTCGGGTCAAGCTGGTGATGGACGGCGAGTACATCGTCGAGGCCGAGCCGGTGCTCGGCTACATCCACCGCATGCACGAGAAGATGGGCGAGAACCGCACCTGGGCGCAGTTCATGCCCAACACCGGCCGCTTGGATTACCTGCACGCCCTGGCCTACAACCACGGCTACGTCAGCGTGGTGGAGCGGGCCGCGGGCATCGAGGTGCCGGAACGGGCCGAGTACATCCGGGTGATTACCGCCGAATTGAACCGTATCTCCAGCCATCTCCTCTGGTTCGGCGCCTTTGTCCTCGATCTGGGCGGCTTTACCCCGCTCCTTTATGCCTTCGACGACCGCGAGCAGATTCTGGATCTGCTGGAGTCGGTGACCGGTTCCCGCCTCACCTACAGCTATTTCCGTTTCGGCGGAGTGTACAACGACATCGACGAGAACTTCGTGCCAGGCGCCCTGGCCTTCATCAAGCGGCTCCGGGAGCGGCTGCCCATGTATCATGCCCTGGTGACCAACAACGTCATCCTCCGCCAGCGACTGGAAGACATCGGCTTCATCACCCCGGAGATGTGCCGCAAGTACGGGGCCACCGGCCCGGTGGCGCGTGGCTCCGGCATCAACTTCGACGTGCGCAGGCACGAGCCCTATTCGGTCTATCCGGAATTGAACTTCGACGTCCCGGTTTATCCCAAGGGCGATTCCATGGCCCGGTACATG
>JBFLYY010000291.1:0-7704 GCA_040756495.1 Thermodesulfobacteriota bacterium
GCCACCTGGATGAGGGCGGAGTCGTTGATCACCCGGGCGATGAGTTCGCCGGTGGGGGTGTTGTGAAAAAAGGAGATGGGCAGGGAATGGATGTGGACAAAGATCTTGGTGCGGATGTCCCGGATGATCTTCTGGCCCACGGTGTCGAGCATGGAGACAGAGAGGTAGTTGAAGACCCCTTTGAGCAAAAAAACCCCGATGAGGATGAGCGGGAAGAGGTTGAGCATCCCCTCATCCTTCTTGACGAAGATCTCGTCGAGCAGCGGTTTGATCATGTAGGCCTGGGCCGAGGCCAGGCCGGAGACCAGGGCCATGCAGACGGTGGCCACCACCATCTGGGCGCGGTAGGGCTTGGTCAGCCGCAGGAGTTTTCGGATCAGTTCTCTGGTGTGCATGGTGGCGCGCGGGGTATTGGCAGACCCGAGGGAAGGCCGTTTCTGAAAAATGCGGCTGGAACGGTGGAAAAAGGTCGCGTTCCCGAGGGGGTTCCGTTAGGTTTCTGCTGGGTTTTCTAAATGATGGAGGGGGTTTTGTCAAATGGTAGTTGCGGCATGGGCGCCGGGTGCGGCGTGAGAAGGCAGGGATGACCAGAACCATCGAGGTGGACCAGCGGGTTCTGCCGCTCATCATCCGGCGCACCAGCCGGAAGCGGAGCATCGGCGTGGAACTCACCTGCCGCCACGAGGTGATCGTGCGAGTGCCGCGCGCCCTGAGCGAGGCGGCGATTGCCGAGGGGGTCGGCAAATGTCTGCCCTGGTTGCGGAAGAGGCTGGCCCTGTTGCCGGCAGTGGCTGCGGCTTCCGTGCCCGGGCCGGGCAGCGAGGTGCTCTTTCTCGGCGAGGCCAGGCGGCTGGCCGTGGCGTGCGGCCAGGGCGGGCGGCCTCGGGTGGTGGCCTGCGGGCCGGAGGTGCAGGTCATGCTTCCGGAGACATGCCCTGCGGCCGGGACGGTCGCGCTCCGCGAGGCCCTGATCGCCTGGTACCGCTCCCAGGCGGCCGAGGTGATCGGCGGACTGGTGGCGCGCTACAGCACCGTTCTCGGAGTGGCGCGGCCGTTCTTTTCCATCACCGGCGCCCGGCGACGCTGGGGCAGTTGCGGGGTGAACGGCCGGCTCAACTTTGCCTGGCGCCTGGTCATGGCCCCCCTTGCGCTCGTCGAATACGTGGTGGTCCACGAACTCTGCCACCTCAAGCAGCGCGATCACTCCCCGGCCTTCTGGGCGCAGGTTTCCGCGGTGCTGCCCGATTATCGCGAGCGGCGGCGGCGCCTGCACCGGGAAGGGCTGCGCTACGACCTCTAGCCTCCTCCCTACGCCGTCTCCTTGATCTCGATGGGCGCCCCCTGACGGAGCACCCCTTCGCGGATCACCTTGGCGAAGACCCCTTCCTTGGGCATGATGCAGTCGCCCACCTGGCTGAAGATGTTGCACTTGGCGTGGCATTTCTTGCCGATCTGGGTGATCTCCAGTTCCACCTCGCCGCTTACGAGTCGGGTGCCCACCGGCAGGCTGCTCAGTGCCAACCCTTGGGTGGTGATGTTCTCGGCAAAGTTGCCGGGCACCAGTTCCAGCCCCTTTTCCCGCATCGTCTCGATGCTCTCCAGGGCCAGGAGGCTGATCTGGCGGTGCCAGTTCCGGGCGTGGGCGTCGCCCTCCATGCCGTGGTCGCAACGGACGGCGATGGAGGCCACCGGCGTCTTGCCGGTGCCGGTTTCGGTGCTCGTATTGAGGGAGATGATGATGCCCATGGGATGCTCCTTCGGGTTTTTATGGTTCTTTCAGGAAGAGGTCGGTGGAGAGATAGCGCTCGCCGGTGTCGCAGATCACGGTGACGATCCTTTTCCCCCGGTTTTCCGGCCGGGCCGCCACCTTGAGGGCGGCGCAGACATTGGCCCCGGAGGAGATGCCGCAGAGGATACCCTCCTCCCTGGCGAGGCGCCGGGCCATGACAAAGGCCTCCTCGTTGGCCATGGGAACGATTTCGTCGAGGATGGCGGTGTTCAGCACCTTCGGCACGAAGCCGGCGCCGATGCCCTGGATCTTGTGGGGCCCCGGCGTGCCGCCGGAGAGGACCGGAGAATCGGCGGGCTCCACCGCAATCGCCCGGAATCCGGGCCGGCGCTCTTTCAGCACCTCGCCCACCCCGGTGATGGTGCCGCCGGTGCCCACGCCGGCCACGAAGATGTCGATCTCTCCTCCGGTATCCCGCCAGATCTCCTCGGCGGTGGTGCGGCGGTGCATCTCCGGGTTGGCCGGGTTGGCGAACTGGTTGGGCAGGAAGGAGTCGGTCGTCGCGGCTGCCAGTTCCTCCGCCCTGGCAATGGCCCCCCGCATCCCCTCGCTGCCGGGGGTGAGCACCAGTTCGGCGCCCAGATGCTTGAGCAGCGCCCGCCGCTCGAGGCTCATGGTCTCCGGCATGGTGAGGACGAGGCGGTAGCCCCTGGCCGCGCAGAGAAAGGCCAGGGCAATGCCGGTGTTGCCGCTCGTTGGCTCGATGATGGTAGTGGCTTGGTTGATTTTCCCTTCGTGTTCCGCAGCCAGCAGCATCGCCTTGCCGATGCGGTCCTTGACGCTGCCAAGCGGATTGCGGGACTCAAGCTTGAGCAGCACCTCCGCTCCGCTCTCCTGCCCCAGTCGGTTCAGGCGCAGCAGCGGGGTGTTGCCGACGATGCCGATGATGTCCTGGCGGGTTCCTGTCATGGCTGATTCCTCCCGTAGGGTTGGCGGCCGATGAGAAAGATGCCGTAGGTGGCGCGCAGATTGGGCAGGAAGCGGACGATGCTGCCGGAGCGGTCGTGCTGAAGGGTGTTGATCGCTGTCTCCCGCAGGATGGCGCAGCCCACGGTGCGGGTGAAGCGCCGGAAGTCGCGGATGGTGATGACCCGGATATTGGGGGTGTCGTACCACTCGTAGGGCAGCTGGGGCGAACGGGGTGCCTGGCCCTTCATGAGGAGCTGGAGCCGGTTTTTCCAGTGGCTGAAGTTGGGGAAGCTCACCACCACGTGGCGACCGACGGCAAGGAGAGTTGTGATGAGATCGAGGGGGGCAAAGACCTGCTGCAGGGTCTGGCTGACGATGACGTAGTCGAAGGTGTCTGCCGCGTAGTCGGCCACCTCCTCGCGGATGTCGCCCTGGAGCACGGTGAGCCCTTTGGCGAGCGCCGCGGCCACCTTCTCCTCCCGCTTTTCGATGCCCGTGCCCACCACCCCCTTGGTGGTCTTGAGGTGCAGGAGGAGGTCGCCCTCGCCGCAGCCCAGATCGAGCACCCGGCTGCCCGGCTCGATCCAGGAGGCGATGATCTCAAGATCGTAGCGCAAGGGGTTAGTCGGTTTCATGGCGGACCCGGTCGAGGAAGCTGGCGATGAGGCTGGTGAGGCGCGCATTGGGGATAAGGAAGGCGTCGTGGCCGCAGTCCGCCGCGATCTCGCAGAAGCTCACGTCGAGGCCGTTTTTCTTCAAGGCCCGCACGATCTCCCGCGACTGGTAGGTGGGGTAGAGCCAGTCCGAGGTGAAGGAGACCACCAGGAAGCGGGCCCGGGTCCGGCGGAAGGTCTCCACCGCCGAACTGCTGCCGCCCCGGTGTTCGAGGTCGAAGTAGTCCGCCGCCTTGGTGATGTAGAGGAAGGAGTTGGCGTCGAAGCGCTCCACGAACTTGCTGCCCTGGTGACGGAGGTAGCTCTCCACCTGAAAGTCCACGTCGAAGTCGAAGGAGAAGTCCTCCTTGTCCTGGAGCCTGCGGCCGAACTTGCGGCGCATCGCCTCGTCGGAGAGGTAGGTGACGTGGCCGATCATCCTGGCGACCGCAAGCCCGGTGGCCGGGCCGGTCTCGCCGTGATAGTGGCCGCCTTGCCAGTTGGGGTCGGCCATGATCGCCTGGCGGGCGATCTCGTTGAAGGCGATGGAAAGGGCCGAGTGGCGCATGGTGGTGGCGAGCGGGATGGCGGCGTGCAGCCGCTCCGGAAAGCGCACCGTCCATTCGAGTACCTGCATGCCGCCGATGGAGCCGCCGATTACCGCCAGCAATTTCGGGATGCCCAGGTGATCGATGAGCGCCCGCTGTGCCTCCACCATGTCGCCGATGGTCACCACCGGAAAGTCGAGGCCGTAGGGCTTGCCGGTCTGCGGATTCATCGAGCCCGGGCCGGTGGTGCCCATGCAGCTGCCGAGGATGTTGGAGCAGATCACGAAGTAGCGGCTGGTGTCGATCCCCTTGCCCGGCCCCACCATGTATTCCCACCAGCCGGGCTTGATGTCCTCGGGCCGGTGGTAGCCCGCCACGTGGGCATCGCCGGAAAGGGCGTGGAGGATGAGGATGGCGTTCGATTTCTCGGCATTCAAGGTGCCGCAGGTCTCGTAGGCCAGGGTAACGGGCCCTAGCGTGGCCCCGCTTTCAAGGCGCAGCGGGTTGGGCGGTTCGGCAAAGGTGTAGAACCTCTTCTCGACAATGCCGACGGAAACCCCGCCCTGGTCGCGGCCAGCGTCTTCGCTCATGCAGGCACTTTGGCCAGGGCCTGGTCGAGATCGGCGAGGATGTCCTCCACTGCCTCGATGCCCACCGAGAGGCGCAGCAGGTCCGGGGTGATGGCGAGTTCCCGCCGGTTCTCCTCGGTGAAGGAGAGGTACTGCGAGGAGTATGGGTGGATAATGAGGCTCTTGCAGTCGCCCAGGTTTGCCAGGTGATAGACGAGCTTGAGGTTGTTGATGCAGGCGAAACACGCCGCTTGATCGGCGAGGCCGAAGGTGAGGAGCCCGCCGAAACCCTTGTTGCCGAACTGGCGGGCAGCCAGGGCGTGGTCCGGATGGTTGGGCAGGCCGGGATAGTTCACCCAACGCACCTTGGGGTGGCCGGCGAGGAAGCGGGCCACGGACAGCGCGTTGGCCGTGTGCCGCTCCAGGCGCAGAACCAGGGTGTCGAGGCCGAGCATGGTGAGGTAGGCGTGGAAGGGCGCCATGGTGGTGCCGAGGTTGATGTGCATCTCCCGCCACACCCGGTCGCGGTAGGCGAGCGGGCCCTTGCGGTCGATGAAGGGGGCGAAGTCGGCGAAGCGTTCCGGGTGCGCGGCCCAGTCGAAGGTGCCGCTGTCGATGATCGCTCCGCCGGTGGCGTTGCCGTGGCCGCTCAGGTATTTGGTGGTGGAGTGGAGCACGATGTCCGCCCCCAGTTCGATGGGCCGGCAGAGCCAGGGGGTGGCCATGGTGTTGTCCACCATCAGCGGCAGGCCGTGCCGGTGGGCGAGTTCCGCCATGGCCGCGAGGTCCGGCACGTCCATCTTGGGGTTGCCGATGGTCTCGACATAGACGAAGCGGGTCTTGTCGGTGATGGCGCGGGTCACCGCCTCGGGGTCGCGCGGATCGACGAAGCGGGCGGTGATGCCGTATTTGGCAAAGACCCGGGCGAAGAGCAGATAGGTGGACATGAAGAGGGAGTTGCCGGTGACGAATTCGTCGCCCGCCCTGAGCAGCGCGAGGGCGGCGTTGCTGATGGCGGCCATGCCGGAGGCCACGGCCACCGCGCCCTTGCCCCCTTCAAGCGCCGCGAGTTTCTCTTCCAGGGCGCGATTGGTGGGGTTGGTGAGCCGCATGTAGATGTGGGCGTCCTGCTGGCCGCCAAAGGTGCGGCTCAAGTCCTCCGCGGTCTCGTGGCGGTGGGCGGTGGTCTGGAAGATGGGCGGGAGCGTCGCCCCCTGCCACTCCTCCGGGTGGAGGCCGAGGTGGACTACCCGCGTCTCAAAGGCATGGTCGTTGGTCGAATTCATGGAGAACCCCCGATATGGAGTGTGAAGTGGCGCGGTAACGGCAGTGCGGCGCGCTAGAGCAGCGGGGAAAGCACCTCGCACTCTTTGCAGATCCGCATCTTTTCCTGCCAGGTCGATTGCGCCTTGCATTCGCAGATGGTGCCGTTGATGAACCAGCAGAGTTCGCCGGCGCGGAACTCCCAGGCCGGGCAGTTTTTCTTGCGGGCCGGCGGGCATTTCTTGATGGTCCAGCAGGCCTTGGGCGGCTTGGCATGCAGCAGGCGGTCGCGGGAAAGGAGGAAGTAGATCTGGCGTTCCACGTGGGCGGGGATGGAGCGCCAGCCCTGCTCGTAGCTGTGCACGGCCTTGATGGAGGTGCCGAGCAGTTCGGCCATCTCCTTCTGGGTCTTGCCCAGTTTCTTGCGGGCGGTGAGAAAGAGTTTGCTGTCCATCCGTTGTGCCCCCTGTGTTTCCGCTGGTATGGTTTCGCCTCACTCTATACCACGATGTGGTATGCGGTTGTCAAGGGGAAAATGCGGCGGTCGGTTGGGGCGGATGGAACGGCGGTCAGGCGGCCGCCATTTTGCGGCACGTCTTGTGGGCGCACAGCAGGCGGCTGCGCATCTTGAGTTTGGTCAGGCCGAAGCGGATCACCTCGGAGATGCCGCTGCTGGTCTCGCAGGTCTTGATCAGGATTTCGAGCGGTTCGTAGCAGCAGTCCAGGCCGAAGGCCTCGCCGTATTCGGCCAGCAGGGCCTCGGGCAGCTGTTTTTCCGCCACCTGCCTCGGGAAGCGATTGCAGAAGATCGCCAGGTGCTGGAGATACAGCTCGGCCGGCGCCCCTTTTTCGAGGGGGGGCGGGGTGGTTTCCATGGTGCTGACGATGGTTTCGGAGAAGTTCCAGAAGCGGGCGATCTCCATGCCGACCTCGGCGAAGGAGAGTCCCTTGAGCATGAGCCTGGTCATGTTCTCCTCGGAACAGCCGCTGCTGCCGGCCATTTCGATGCGGCGGTAGATGTGGGGCAGGTAGATGAAGATGACGATGCGGCCCAGGTCGTGGAGCAGGGTGCAGATGTACGCCTCTTCCGGCGCCACCGGCAGCCGCTTGCGCTGCACGAGGTTCTTGCTCAGGTGGGCGCCGAGGAAGGAGAAGGTCAGGAGCTTGCTGATCCCTTCCTTTTCCACCCCCGACCTGAGAAACTCCTCGATGAGGGAGACGGTGATGGCGAGTTCCCGGATGACGTCGAGACCGAGGGCGGTCACCGCCCGTTCGACCGTGGTCACCGGCACCCCGCGGCTGTAGTAGGCGGAGTTCACCACCTGGAGAACCTTGTTGGTCAGGGAGAAGTCCTTGAGGATGACCTTGGCCAGTTCGCCGGCGGTGACCTGCGATTTGCGGGTGAGCGCCAGCAGCTCGCTCACGTGGATCGACATGGCGGGCAGCTCGCTCAGATTCATGCTGCCGAAGATCTCGGCAAGCTTCTTGTGGCTCGATCGACTGGTAGTATTGGTCATGTCCGGGATCAGGGATAACGGTATGGAGCATAGTTTACGGGAATGATCTGCAAAGGCAAGAGATTTTCCATCGGCGGCAAAAATTTGCGGGGCGGGTCCGGGAGGGAGCGGAAAGGCGGCGTCGGCGAGCCGCCTCAGGTGCCGGGGCGCCAGTCGGCATTGTCGTCGCGCACCAGGGCGATCAGCCGTTCGCGCATGGCCAGTTTGTGCAGGCCCTGGCGGATCGGCTCCGAGAGGAGGGCCGCTCTTTCCACGCTGCGGTGGACCAGGGTTCTGGCCTCGTTCTTGGTGACGGAGAGAACGTTGCCGTAGCGGTAGATCAGCTCCTCGAGATCGAGGTCGGTGCCGACGAGCAGGGTCTCGGTGAGCTGGTTGTTGAAGGCGGCGATGTTCTGCAGCAGGGTCTCGATGTCGGCCTGGTCGCGGGGGGGCGGCGGGTTGGCCTCCATGCAGCGG
>JBFLYY010000292.1:0-8836 GCA_040756495.1 Thermodesulfobacteriota bacterium
AGGCCTAAGACCTTGCGCCGAAAAGCGCCGTGCCCACCCGCACCAGGGTGGCGCCCTCCTCGATGGCCACCTCGAAATCGCCGGACATGCCCATGGACAACTCAATCGCGCCATGGGTGCCGAGCAACCCCTTGCTGGCCAAGGCCTCGGCCAACTCCCGCAGTGCCCGGAAATACGGGCGAGCCGCCTCGGGCTGGTCGAAAAAGGGCGGCATGGTCATGAGCCCCCGCACCTCAAGGTGGGCGAGTTCCCGCATTTCTCCTAGCAACGCCGCCGCCTCTTCCGGCAAGACCCCGGCCTTCTGCGCTTCGCGGCCCACATTGACCTGGATCAGCACCGGCAGGAGCCGGCCTGCCTCGGCCGCGTATTTGTCGAGCATCCGGGCGAGCTTGATCCGGTCCACCGTCTCCACCATGTGGAACAAGGTGGCTGCCGCCTTGGCCTTGTTGGACTGGAGATGGCCGATGCAATGCCACTTGAGCGCCGCAGGCAGTTGCCCGATCTTCTCCTCCGCCTCCTGGAGGTAGTTCTCGCCAAAGAGTTCCTGGCCCGCGGCCATTGCCTCGGCAATCCGCTCAACGGGCACGTATTTCGATACCGCCACCAGGGTCACGCTCTCCGGCGCACGGCCAGCGCGCGTGGCTGCCGCGGCCATCCGCGCCCGGATCGCCGCCAGGTTTTCACGGATCGACATGGCCCCTCCCCTCAAGGCGGAAGAGGTGTTCCGCATTGGCCGTGGTGGCCCGGGCGACCTCGTCGAGGGAGAGCCCTTTGAGTTCCGCCACCCTCTGCGCGGTGTGGAGGAGAAGCTGCGGCTCGTTTCTCTTCCCGCGCCGCGGCACCGGGGCAAGGAAGGGACCGTCGGTCTCAAGGAGCAGGCGGTGGAGGGGCACCTGGCGCACGGCCTCCTGCATGGCCTCGGCCCTGGGGAAGGTGACCACGCCGGGGATGGAGAGGTGAAAGCCCAAGGCGAGCACCTCCTCGGCAAAGGCGGCATCGCCGGAAAAGCAGTGCATCACCCCGCCTGCCGGCAGAGGCAGGGCCTCGCGCAGGATGGCGATGGTATCGGCATGCGCCTCGCGGTCGTGGATGATGAGCGGCAGGCCCAACTCCCTGCCGAGAGCGACCTGGCGGACGAAATGCTCCTGCTGCACGGCCACCGGCGAATAGTCCTTCACGTAATCGAGGCCGATCTCGCCGTAGCCCACCACCCGTGGATGGCGGGCCAGTTCGCGCAACAGGGCGTAATCGGCCTCGCCCAGTTCCTTCACGTGGTGCGGGTGCACTCCCACGGTGGCGAAAAGCTCGGAGTGCTGCTCGGCAAGGGCAATGGCCGCCCGCGAGGTGGGGAGATCGATCCCCACCGTGATGGTGCGGCCCACCCCGGCGGCCCGGGCGCGGGCAAGCACCTCCGGCAAGTCGGCCTGGTAGTCGGGAAAATCGAGATGGCAATGGGTATCGAGCAGGGCCACGCCCGGAGAAAGCACGGGCAGCGGCGCGTTGTGGGCGGACTTGGTCACCGGCGCACCTCCTGGCCACCTTCTAACAGATTCACCGGCCCGCGGCAACCGTCATGAGCGGCGCAAATGATTTGACAAATGCGCCAGCAAACGACTATTCTTTTGGCAACTTCAGGATTTGCAAGGCATTGCCACCGACCCTCTTCTCGCCCATATGAATTCACCGGTTCTTGACGCCATCTACCAGCGCCGCAGCATCCGCACCTTTACCAGCCAACCGGTGGGGCGCGAACAGCTGCACGAGATCATCAAGGCGGGCATCTGGGCGCCCTCCGGACTCAACAACCAGCCGTGGCGCTTCGTGACCGTGACCGATCCGGCCATGCGCGCCGAGATTGCCAGGGAGACGCGCTACAGCCACATCGTGCTCGCGGCCCCGGCCCTCATCGCCGTCTATCTCGACGAAGCGAGCATGTACGACGCGGTGAAGGACCATCAGGCCGCCGGGGCCTGCATCGAGAACATGCTGCTGGCCGCCGAGGCCCTCGGCCTGGGGGCCGTCTGGCTCGGGCAGATTTTGCAGAACAAGGAAAAGGTCCGGCAGCTGCTTGGCCTGCCCGCGGGGCTCGACCTGATGGCGGTGATCGCCCTCGGCCACCCCGACCGGCACGACCAGCAGTCGAGCCGCAAACCGCTTGCCCACTTTCTTGTCAAGGAAGTGTAGATACCAGCGACACAACAGAGGGAGGACCACCATGCCGCAGCACACCGAGAAGATCACCGCCACGTTCCGTCACGCCGTCCTCGGCCTGGCCCTGCTCAGCCTCACCGGCTGCGCCCAGCTCGGCCTCGGCGATTCGTCGAGCAGCGAATCGGCCCCGCCGGCCGAAACCGCCGCCAACCAGCCCTACAGCCCCTCCGAGTTCCGCGATCTGATCGTGCCCGGCGAACTCGCCTGGAACCGCGACAAGAGCATGGTGATCAAGACCGATTCCTACGCCGGCGGCGTGCTCAACTTCTCCGGCAAGGTGGACATCAATTCCCTGTCCGACTTCTTCACCAAGAGCATGGAACGCAACGGCTGGAAGATGGCCGGCTCCATCAAGTACAAACAGGTGCTCCTCGCCTTCGTCAAACCGGCCAAGACCTGCACTATCACCATTGCCGACAGCGAGTTCGGGCTCAAGACCGAGGTGAATATCTACATCACCGAAGACATCACCAAGCGCGACCAGCCGGCCCCGGCCGCCAGCAGCCCGCGGCCCGGCGGTTATTGATTGCCGTGACCACTCTCGCCGACAAAGAGATCCTCCTCGGGGTGTGCGGCGGCATTGCCGCCTACAAGGCCTGCGACTGGACGCGGGCCTTGCGCCGCGAGGGGGCCGCGGTCACCGTGGTGATGACCGAGGCGGCGACCCGCTTCGTCGCGCCGCTTACCTTTGCGGCCCTCTCCGGCCGCAAGGTCCATGGCTCGATGTTCGCGGCCGAGGAGGCCGAGCAGATCCCCCACATCGCCCTGGCCCGCAAGGCCGAGGCGGTGCTCATCGCGCCGGCCACGGCCCAGACCATCGCCCGGCTGGCCCACGGCCTGGCCGACGATCTGCTGGCCACCGTGGTGCTCGCCACCTCCGCCAGGGTGGTGGTCTGCCCGGCGATGAACAGCCAGATGTACCGTCATCCGGCCACCCAGGCCAATCTCGCCAAGCTGCGGGAATATGGTTATACGATAGTGGAGCCGGCCTGCGGCACCATGGCCTGCGGCGAGGAGGGACCGGGCCGCCTGGTGGAGTGGGAGGAGGCGCGCCAGGCCTTGCTTGGCGCCTTAAGCCGCCAGGATCTTGCCGGGTTCGAGGTGCTGGTCACCGCCGGCCCCACCCGGGAACCGCTCGATCCGGCCCGGCTCCTCACCAACCGGGCCACCGGCCGCATGGGCTATGCGGTGGCCGCGGCGGCAAAACAGCGCGGTGCTCGCGTGACCCTGGTTTCCGGCCCTTCGGAACTCGCCCCCCCGGCCGGGGTGGAGCTGGTGCGGGTGACCAGCGCCCTTCAAATGCAGCGGGAGGTGCTGGCCCGGGCAGGCAAAATGGCGGTGATCGTCAAGGCGGCGGCGGTGGCCGATTTCCGCCCCGCTGCCACAAGCGGCAAGAAGGTGAAGAAGGGCGCGGCTGCGACCACTCTCGAACTCACCGCCAATCCGGACATCCTCAAGGAATTGGGCGAGAAGAAGGCCAGGGCCAAGCGCTTCCCGCTCCTGGTAGGCTTTGCCGCCGAGAGTCACAATGTGCGCGCCGAGGCCGCAAAGAAACTCAAAGCCAAGAACCTCGACCTCATCGTGGCCAACGACATCACCGCCACCGACGCCGGCTTTGCCGCGACCACCAACCGCGTCCTGCTCCTCGACCGCCAGGGCAACGAGCAGCAACTCCCGCTCCTCACGAAGGAAGAGACCGCCCACCGCATCTGGGACGCGGTGCTTACCCTGCACCGCTGAGTTCCAGGCAAGAAAAAAAGGAAGCGGTTGCCCGTTCAGCGCACAGGCCCCACGGCATCGCCGACAAGAACCTGATGGTCGCTCTCCGGCAACACCAGTGCCGCCGCCGTGGTCGGGGTCACGGCAAGGACCGCCAAAAAGGCGGAATGGCGCCGGCCATTGCCGTTTTCCTCGCCGCTGATCCGCAGCCGATCCCCACGGGCAACCCCTTGCTCCGAGCCGGCGTCGAGATAGACAACGTCGCGCGGCGCGCCGATCATGCGCTGGAACTCCACCGCAACCACGGTGGCTTCCAGGGGATCGAGGCGATCCTTCAGGGTGAGTTCGGGCACAGGGGCGGGCAGCGGCCCCAGGAGGTCGCCCTGTTGCACCGCGTCGTACGACTTGATGATCCTGGCCAGCTGGCGTTCACCCTGCAGGGAGACCACCTCCAGGGTGCCGATCTCGGCCAGCAGGCGGCCCGGGCTCCCCTTGAAGGTGCCGGGATGCTTGACCTTGCCCAGATCGCGATAGACGCCGTAAACCGTGCCGACCCTGGCATCCGCCGCCTGGATGAAGATGGTGCCGCCAACGGCATCGGAGCCCCATCCGGCCTCGGTGCCCAAGACCTTCCCCGCCTCGGGCAACTCGCCGGTAACCGCCCCCACCCCGCGGGTGTGGCGCAGGATCTTGGCCTCCTCGGCCGCACTCCTGGTCTTGACCGGCTCATCCCGCAGCACGGTCAGGGCCAGCGGCGGGCCGGAACGCTCGAAGGCCGGCATGGGTGTCGGTGGCGGGAGAGGAGCCTGGGCAGCCACCGCCCTGGCCTCGCCTTTTGCCTTGCCGGGAACCTGCACCACCTGGCCCGGCTTGATCCGGTCGGGGTTCTTGATCCCGGGGTTCGCCTTCCAGACCCTGGGCCACGCCTTGGGATCCTTGAGATGCGTGCCGCTGATGTCCCAGAGGGTATCGCCCTTCTTCACCTTGTGGGGCGTGGTCGTGGCCTCGCCACCGGCCCCGGCCATGGCCACAGCGCCGCTCAACAGACCGCAACAAACCAGGGCCGCCAGGGCCACATGTTTTTTCCGCATCCCGATCCTCCTCGCTTGCCGTGCAGCACCTTTGAGAACAACGACCTCGGTTATTCTCGCCGTTTTCGGACCCCTTGTCAACTCATGGCGTGGCTGGCGGGGCAAAGAAGCGGAGACGGAGGGCATTGGTCACCACCGAGACCGAACTCATGGCCATGGCAGCGCCGGCGATCATGGGGTTCAGGGTCGGGCCGCCGAAGAGATGGAGCAGCCCCGCGGCCACCGGGATGCCGATGATGTTGTAGATAAAGGCCCAGAAGAGATTCTGCCTGATGTTGCGCATGGTGGCGCGGCTCAGGGCCAGCGCCGCGAGCAGAGCGGAAAGATGCCCCTTCATCAGCACGATGTCGCCCGACTCGATGGCCACGTCGATGCCGGTGCCCATGGCGATGCCCACGTCGGCCTTGGCCAGGGCCGGGGCATCGTTGATGCCGTCGCCCACCATGGCGACCCGCAGCCCCTGGGCCTGGAGCGCGGCCACTTTCTCGGCCTTGTGCTCGGGCAGCACCTGGGCGATGACCTCGCGGATGCCGGCCTGACCGGCAATGGCCCGGGCGGTCACCAGATGGTCGCCGGTGAGCATGAAGACCTTGATCCCCATGCGCGTGAGCGCCTTGATGGTGGCCGGCACCTCGGGCTTGAGCCGGTCGGCGATGGCGAGGATGGCCATGAGTGTGCCATCGGCCGCGCAGTAGAGCGCGGTTTTGCCCTCGCCGGCAAAACCGGCGGCAACCGTGTCCGCAGCCACATCGAGCCCGGTCATCCCGGACTCGGCCATGAACTCCCGGTTGCCGACAAGCACATTTCTGCCGTTCACCGTGGCACGGATGCCCCGACCGGTCACCGCCTCGAAGGAGGAGGGTTCCGACAAGGGCAGCCCCTTTGTTTTGGCCGCATTGACCACCGCCTCGGCCAGCGGGTGTTCCGAGGCACTCTCCGCCGCGGCCACCAGGGTCAGCGCCTCATTCTCGTCCACCCCGGCCGTCACCACCGCGAGGTCGGTCAGTTCCGGTCGGCCATAAGTGAGGGTGCCGGTCTTGTCGAAGACCACCGCATCCACCTTCTGCGCCATCTCCAGCGCCTCGCCGCTCTTCACCAGCACCCCGAGCTGGGCGCCGCGGCCGGTGCCGACCATGATCGAGGTCGGCGTGGCCAGCCCCATGGCGCAGGGGCAGGCGATGACGAGCACCGCGATGAAGATGCGCAGGGCAAAGGTGAACCCTGCCTGGCCCACGAAGTACCAGGCCAGCCCCGCCATAATGGCCAGGACGATGACCGTGGGCACGAAATAGAGGCTGATGCGGTCCGCCAGGTTGGCGATGGGCGCCTTGGAGCCCTGGGCTTCGCGCACCATGCGGATGATGCGGGCAAGCACCGTGTCCTGCCCCACCTTCTCCGCCCGCACCTGGAGCACGCCGTTCTTGTTGAGGGTCGCTCCCACCACCCGGTCGCCCTCCTTCTTCGAGACGGGCAACGACTCGCCGGTGAGCATCGACTCGTCGATGCTGGAGTGGCCCTTGACCACGGTGCCATCCACGGGAACGCGCTCGCCGGGCTTGACGAGGAGGATATCCCCTGGCTCGATCTCCTCCACCGGGATGGCCACCTGCTCGCCGTTCTTGAGCAGTGTCGCCTCCTCGGGCGAAAGTTCCATGAGCTGGCGGATGGCGTCGGAGGTGCGCACCTTGGAACGGGACTCCAGATACTTGCCCAGGGAAACCAGGGCGATGAGCACGCCGGCCGATTCGAAATAGAGGTCCATGACCCGCGCCATGGCGTCGATGCCCAGCCCGATCTCGACGAGGTTCCAGGTGCTGTAGACAAAGGCGGCGCCGGTGCCGATGGCGATGAGGGAATCCATGTTGGGCGCCCGGCGGACAAGGGCCGGGAAGCCGACGAGATAGAAGTTGCGTCCCGACCACATCACCGGCAGCACCAGGAGGAACTGGGTGAAAGCGAAGGCAAAGGGCGCATGGTGCGGGGCGAGCCAGAGGGGCAGCGGCATGCCGACCATCTCGCCCATGGAGAGGACGAGGAGCAGCATGGCAAAGGAAAAGGCCGGGACGAGCCGCTTCTTCATGGCGGCAAGGCGCGCCACCGCCTCCTCCTGCTGCCGTTCCACGTCGGAACGGCCTGCCTGCGCCACCTGGGCGGTAAAACCGAGGCGGCCGATGGCCTCGCGGATGGCCCGCTGGCTCACGACCTCCGGGTCGAAGACCACGGTGCCGGACTCGGCCGCCAAGTTCACCTGCATGGAGCGGACTCCTTCCATGCCGGAGACCACCTTTTCGATGCGGGCCGCGCAGGAGGCGCAGCTCATGCCGCCCAGGGCCAGGATGAGGCTCACCTCGCCGGCCGGCCTGACCAGCTCGAAACCGAGTCCCTTGACCCTGGCGGCGATCTCGTCCAGGGTGATCTTCCCTTCGTCCCACTCCACTTCCATGGACTCGGCCGCCAGGTTGACCGCCGCGCGACGAACGCCTTCGGTGGCGCCAAGCACCTTTTCGATGCGGCTGGAGCAGGCAGCGCAGTGCATGCCCCGGATGGCCACGTGTGCCTTGTTGGTTGCTCCGCTCATGGGCTCTTCCTCCGGCGCTGGGACAATGTCGATCTTGCGGGGGCAAGAAAAAATGAATTTACGAAAAAATCGCCCCGTGCTAATTTAGCTTTTACTAAAATTCCATTCCCCCTGCAACCCAAGGAGAAACTCCCATGGCAACGGTCAAGATTCAGGGCATGCGCTGCGGCCACTGCGCCGGTTCGGTCACCAACGCATTGAACGCCATCGATGGCATCACCAACGTGCAGATCGATCTCGCCAAGGGCGAGGCCACCTACACCGCCACCAAGGAGGTGCCGCTGGAGACGATCAAGAAGGCCATCGCCGCCATCGGCTTCGAGGTGGTCGGCTAGACTCACCCCGCGACGGCCATGCCCCGGCGCCCTGCCCGGTCCCGGTCCGGCTGAAGATTACAGCACCATGACCACCGCCCGGTGACCCTTGAGGGCCACGTAGAGGGCGTTGCGCTCCGCTTCGTCCCGCACCACCACCTCGATGTCGAGGCTTTGGTATTTGCCGCTCCGGCTGGTGCGGGAGGGGGTGACGAGACAGTGCCGCTCACCCATCACCTCGGCGATGGCAACGCGCAGGCCCTCTCCTTCCCCGCCGATGACCTTGTAGGTCCAGGAACAGGGATACTCCAGCACCGGTTCGCCCTCTCTTTCCGCCATTGCTTTCTCCTTGCCAGCCCGAATTCACGGGGCACCCCGGCCGGACAACCATTGCGCCGCCCTGTGTGTGGCTGGCAGGGATTGTACCAGATTGCGTCCCTCCCTCCAACACTCCGTGTACCACACGCATTCCGATCCCGACAGAAAAGAACTATCCATCTGCCTCATTTTCCATTATAATTTCCCCATGATTCGCACCATTTAACTCCTAGGGGAATCCATGACGCCCAGCCCGCTCCGTTTCCTTTCCCTCCTCTCCCTCCTCCTGCTCGCTGCCACCCTGTTGCCCTCCCCTGCCTGGTCCGCCGAGGCGACACTCTTTGCCACCGGCAAGCAGTTCTTCGACCAGGGCCGCTTCGAGGAGGCGTACCAGGAATTCCACAAGGCCTTCAAACAGGAGCCGGCCAACCTGGAGATCAACTTCTACCTCGGCCGCGCCGCCTTCGAGACCGGCCGCTTCGAGGAGGCGGTCATGGCCTACGACCGCATCCTCATCGCCGATCCCGAGGCACAACGAGTCAAGCTCGAACTGGCCCGCGCCCACCTCCGCCTTGGCTCCCGCGAGCTGGCCAAGCAGTACTTCA
>JBFLYY010000293.1:0-2050 GCA_040756495.1 Thermodesulfobacteriota bacterium
CGGCCTGGCGGGAGGCGCCCTCGGCCAAAGACTGGCTGGCGGAGGAGACCTCGCCGGCCGCGGCAGCCACCTGCACCGCGCCCTCGTTGAGCGAGAGGCTGATCCCGCGCAGGGTCTTGGCGGTGTTCTTTGAGATGAGGAAGGAGATGGCCACGCCAGCGGCGATGGCGAAGAGGGCGAGTGTCCCAGCAAGCAGCCGTGTGCGGCTGGCAGCGGCGAGCATTGCTTCGTCGGTGAGCAGTTGCCCTCTCGCCTCTTCCCGCACCTTGTTAAGCAATTCCTGCACCGATTTGAGCGCGGGCTGCGTCTTGCTGGTATAGACGGTGAGCGCCTCGGTGGCGCCCCCGCTGGCCAGGGCCTCTTTGATGGCCACGGCCGATTCATGGAGTTGCTTGTGTGGTGCCTCGATGGCGTCAAGGGAAGCTTTGATGCCTGGTACCAGCATTTCGGCCTGGACCCGCCCCTCGCCGTAATACCACTTGCCAAATCCGCATTTGTGGGGGTCGGTTTCCACGGCGAGTTCTCCGCCACCTTGGAGCAGGATCCCGGTGATCCTGCCCACCCAGTTGAGGTGATCCACCTCCCTTTGAGCCAGTTCCGAGTTGATCCGGTTGCCGCCGATCACCTCCTCGGCATTGCCAACGATGTTGCCTATCCCGAGGATGCTGACCAAGGCGAGAAGTGCCAGCAACACGAGCACAAGGCCGAAGCCCATCCCGATCTTTTTACCGATGGTGGTTGGTTGCTGCCGCATGGCTCCTGCCTCCTCGGGTGGATGATGCCATCTGGTTGTCCTTTCCGCTTGTTCAGTGTAGAGGAAGGGAAGGAGAAAAGGCAAGCGCCATTCATGGAGTAGAGGCGGGGTCGGAAAAAAGGCAGGCCACCCTGGGGAGGTGGCCTGCGGCGCCCTTGCGGGCAAGGGGAGGAAGAGGAGAAAGAGTCCGTTTCTTGTAACGTAGAGACCGTCCTTCTTGAAAATGGTTCCCGGTTTTTTCAAAAAAAACGGCGGAGCTGGGTGGGCTCCGCCGTTGGCTCGTGCTTCGTAGCGAACAGGCTAGAAATCCTGGAACTCCTCGTCGCCCATGGGGATGACCTCCTCGGGCCTGCCGGACTTTTTCGGCGCAGCCTTGGGCGGGGCGGGCAGGGGCTTTGCCGCCTGCGGCCTGGCGGCCGCGGTTCTGGGCGCGGGCCGCATCAATTCCGGCGGCCGGCGCAGGGTCGGTTCTGCACCCGTGGCGCCCTTGCCCTTGGCGTCGTCGCCCCCTGCCAGGGCCAGGAGTTCCCGCACCGTGCCCTTCATGGTCTCGGCCTGGGCGGAGAGTTCCTCCGAGGCCGAGGCGGCCTCTTCGGCCGAGGCGGCAACGTTCTGGGTCACCGAGTCGATCTCCGAGATGGCGGAGCCGATCTGGCCGATGGCCCTGGAACGCTCGCCCGCCGAGGAGGCGAGTTCCGTGATCAGGGTGCCGATGCGGTCGGTGGCCTGATAGGCGACCGCGAAGGATTCGCTCGTCTCCTCCACCAGGCTGGCGCCGGTATTGATCTTCTGCACCGTGCCCTCGATGAGGCCGGAGGTGTTCTTGGCCGCATCGGCCGCCCGCATGGCGAGGTTGCGCACCTCGTCGGCCACCACCGCGAAGCCCGCTCCGGCCTCGCCGGCCCTGGCCGCTTCCACCGCGGCGTTGAGCGCCAGCAGGTTGGTCTGGAAGGCGATCTCGTCGATGGTTTTGACGATCTTCTGGGTCTCGGCGCTGGCCGCCGAGATCTCCTGCATGGAGACGGTGAGCTTCTTCATGGACTCATCCGCCTCGCGGATGACGGAGTTTGCTTCCTTCATGAGGGAGTCGGCCTGCTGGGCGTTGTCGGCGTCCTGCTTGGTCATGGAGGCGACCTCCTCCATGGAGGCGGAGGTTTCCTCCACCGAGGCGGCCTGGCGGGAGGCGCCCTCGGCCAAAGACTGGCTGGCGGAGGAGACCTCGCCGGCCGCGGCAGCCACCTGCACCGCGCCCTCGTTGAGCGAGAGGCTGATCCCGCGCAGGGTCTTGGCGGTGTT
>JBFLYY010000294.1:0-17882 GCA_040756495.1 Thermodesulfobacteriota bacterium
TTCGTCGGCGAAATGGTCTTGAGCTTCGTCAAGCACCCCGACCTGCTGGATCACATCGCCACGGTCTGCGAGCGCCAACGGCTTCCCCTCGTGGCCTCGGGCCGCAAGTGCCGCTACGGCCACACCCCCTTTACCTGCTGCGGTCTCGGTCGCCACCAGGATCTGGGCCGCTACGGCGAACAGTTCGGCTTTCCGGAGTTGACCGCCCGGCTCGACGAAGCCGGACGGATCGTCGAACTCACCGTGCTGCGCGGTGCCTCCTGCGGGGCGACCTGGGAGGCGATTCCGCAGGTTCTCGGCCTCACCCCGGAGAAGGCCCTGGTGACCTATCCCCGGGAGGTCCAGTACCTCTGCCAGGCCGACCCCAGCGCCTTTGACCCGATCACCGGCAAGAGCAGCGTCCACTATGCGGGCCACGTCCACCATGCCGCCCTGGCCAAGGCTCTCCAGGCGAAAAAAAAGGCAGGCACCCCCTAGCGGAGTGCCTGCCTGAAAAGAAGCGAAGCTCCTTTCGCTTACCAGCCGCGATGATGCGGGCCGTAACCACCCATCATCCCGCCGCCCATGCCCATACCGCCACCCATTCCGGCACCTGCGCACAGGCCGGGACCAAAGCCGGCGGGCAACCCGGCGGCCTGCGCCTTGGTCCGCAACTGCTCCCGCAGCTCGAACATCTCCTCGGAGAGCTTGGCCGCCTTCTGGCCGTCGGGGTTGGTGCCGCTCATGAGGGCGTGCATCTCGGCACGCTTGGTCGCCATCTGCTTGCGCAGCTCGGTGGTCTCCTTGAGAAATTTCTCCTGGGCCTTCTGGGTGGCCGGGTCCGTGGTCTGCTGACCATACCCCGGCCCCATGCCCGCGCCCTTGCCGGGACGGGCGTCCGCCATCTGGAACGTGGCAAGGCCGATGGCGACCACGGCGATCATAGTCAATACGCGCTTCTTCATAACGATACCTCCTTTGAATGATGGTGATGCACAACGTGCATGGTGTCTCTTCTGACCACCATCCTTACTCAACATCCATGCCAACCCGACAAAACCGGCGGAACAACCCGGAACAAAAGGAAAAAACGGACAAGACCATCTCCGGCGCGCAGCGCTGTCCCCATGGAGGGTGTATCCTTTTTATCCAGCCGCGGCCGGGAGTGACTCCTTTTTATCCAACCCGCAGGACAGAGGCAGATGCACCCTTGGCTTCCCGTTGCCCTGGCCCGCGCTCCGCACCGGGGAACGCCGCCCCCCCAAAAAGGGCCATGCACCATCGGCACGCTTATTGTAAAAGGGAAAGAAAGACTCCCACCCCAACGACAGGACTCCCATGGGCCGCTTCAAAAAACCGCACTCCTTCCTCTTCGCCTCTCCGTGGCTCCTGACCGCGGCCATCGGCATCCTGCTCGGCATCGTCATCTTCTTCACCCTCAACAATCTGCAACGGGAGCGGCGCCTCATCACGGAGAACCTCTTCAACCGGGGACTTTCGGTGATCCGCGTTGTCGGCGCCGGCACCCGCGCCTCCATGATGATGGGCCTCACCCCGGCCACCACCCAGCTCCAGCACCTGATGGAGCAGGCCGTCGGCGAGTCGGGCATCCTCTACATCGCGGTGGTCGACCCAAACGGGCGCATCCTCGCCCACAGCGACCGGCAACGGGTCGGGGCCACCCTTGGCCAGCCGCTGCCAACACTCGACAATATGCCGCCCCGCGGCCGCTACCGGATCCTTGAACGAGAGGCCGAGCCGCACAAGGTCTTCGAGGTGATGGTTCCCTTCCGCCCCTTCCATGGGCGGGGCATGGGCATGGGGCGCATGATGCGCATGATGCCGCCAGGGCCAGAAAACAACATGGGCGGGAACTGGTGCCAGCAGCAGCCGGACGCCGGCGGCCCGCCACCGGCAACATTCAACGGGGAAGAGCAACGGCTCATTGTGGTCGGCCTCGACATGCGCGAGGAGGAAAAGATGATCCGCCAGGATCTCTACCATATCCTCTTCATGTCGCTGGCCATCCTGCTGGTGGGTATGGGAAGCTGGATGGCGCTGCTCTCGGCGCAGGGCTACCGGACCACCCAGGAGACCCTCCAGTACATCCGGGCATTCACCGGCCTTCTCATCTCCCGGCTGCCAGTGGGAATCATTGCCAGCGACGAGGCCGGGCGCATCAAGACCTTCAATGCCCAGGCCACGGAACTGACCGGCCTGAACGCGGAGGAGACGATCAACCGCCGGGCAAGCGAGGTCTTGCCGCCCCTGCTCGCCTCCTTCTTCTTCCCGGCCGAGGCAACCGCCGAGATCCTCGACCGTGAACTCGAGCTACCGGCAACCGCAGGGAAAAAACTCTCCCTCCACGCCAGTTCCGTTGCAGTGAGCGACGAGACAGGCACCCCCAGCGGCCGGGTGCTGCTGCTCCAAGACCTCACCCGGCTCAAGGCCCTGGAAAGGGAGATGCAGAAGCAGGAACGGCTCGTATCGCTGGGCAAGATGGCGGCCGGCGTGGCCCACGAGGTGCGCAACCCTTTAAGTTCCATCAAGGGGCTCGCGGCCCTGCTCGGCTCGCGCTTTGCCGAGGCGAGCGAGGAGCGCCGCTCCGCCACCCTGCTCATCGAGGAGGTGGAACGGCTGAACCGCGCCATCACGGAACTCCTCAACTTCGCAAAACCATTGCCGCTCAACCGGGAAGCCCTTGATCTCGCGACGCTCATCCCCAACTCCCTTTCGCTGATCGCCGGCGACGCCACGGCACTGGGCGTGGCAACACACGCCACGGTGGCACAGGACATTCCGCAGGTTGTGGCGGATCATGACCGTTTGAGCCAGGTGCTGCTCAACCTCTACCTCAACAGCCTGCAGGCCATGGAGGGCGGCGGAAAACTCACGGTGACGGCCAGGAAGGGGAACAAGGAGGGAACGGTGGAGATCGTGGTGGAAGACAGCGGCACCGGCATTCCGGCCGAGATCCTCGACCGCGTCGTGGACCCCTACTTCACCACCAAACCGCAGGGCAGCGGCCTGGGACTCGCCATGGTCCACAAGATCATGGAGGAGCATGGCGGCTCCGTGGAAATCAAGAGCCAGGTCGGCACAGGGACGACGGTGACCCTGGTTCTGCCGCTGGCCTGAACGAAGTGTCGGGGAATTATTCCTTTTCGCGACGGATCTTGGCGCCGACCCTGGAGAGCTTGCCCACCAGATCGTCGTAGCCGCGGTCGAGGTGATAGACGCGGGAGACCTCGGTCACTCCTTCGGCGGCCAGGGCCGCCACCACCAGCGAGGCGCTGGCCCTGAGATCGGTGGCCATGACCTTGGCGCCGGAGAGTTTGCCGGTGCCGGTGACGATGGCGCTGTGGCCGTCGATGCGGATATCCGCCCCCATGCGCCGCAGCTCGGCCACGTGCATGAAACGGTTCTCGAAGATCGTCTCGGTGATGACGCTCAGCCCCTCGGCCAGGGTCATGAGGGCCATGATCTGGGCCTGAAGATCGGTGGCAAAGCCGGGATAGGGCATGGTCTTCACGTCCACGCTCCGTAGCTGTGTCCCCTTCTTGCGCACGATGTGCATTTTGCTCTTTTCTTCCTTCAGCGTCAGACCGGCGGCCCGCAGCTTCTCGGGCAGGGCGGGCAGGAGCGTCGGGTCGCAGTGGGTGAGGGTCAACTCGCCGCCAACCGCGCCGGCCGCCATGAGGAAGGTGCCGGTCTCGATCCGGTCGGGGATGATGGTCGCCCTGGCCCCTTTCAGCTTCTTCACCCCCTCCACCACAATGGTGTCGCTGTCGCGCCCCTTGATCCTGGCGCCCATGCTGACGAGCATGTCGATGAGGTTGCCCACCTCGGGCTCCTTGGCCGCGTTCTTGATCACCGTGGTGCCGTTGGCCAGGGTGGCGGCCATGACGAGGTTTTCCGTGCCGGTGACCGAGGGGATATCGAAATAGACGGTATTGCCTTGGAGCCGCCCCTTGACACTGGCATCGACGTAGCCCTGATCGAGTTCGTACCGGATCCCGAGCCGGGAAAGCCCCTGGAGATGGAAGTTGATGGGCCGGGCGCCGATGGCGCAGCCGCCGGGCAGCGAGACCCGCGCCTTGCCGGCCCGCGCCAGGAGCGGCCCTAGAACCAGAACCGAGGCGCGCATGGTCTTGACCAGGTCGTAGGAGGCCTCGACGTTGTGGAGGTTCGAGGCGTCGATGGTCAGGGTGTTCCCCTCCCGCTTCCAGGTGATGCCGAAGGACTCCAAGAGCGCCAGCATGGTGCGGGTATCGCGGAGATCGGGCACATTGTGGAGGACGTGGGGACCAGGGGCGAGGATGGTGGCGGTGATGAGGGGGAGAGCGGCGTTCTTTGCGCCGCTGATGGCGATCTCGCCGGAGAGGCGGTGGCCGCCTTCGATGACAATCTTATCCATAAAAAACCGTACCAGGTTAATCGTTCACGCGACGCCGGGCCATGAGGGCCCTGGGCAGGCCGGCATAGTCCGGCCGGACCTCCACCCTATCATATTTGCCTGTTGAAACAAAGCACTTCAAGGCCAGCTCCCCCTGATCGAAACCGATTTCCATGAAGAGCCAGCCATCGGGCTTGAGCACGCCGGCAACCTGCCCGGCAAGGAGCGTGATGTCGCGCATCCCCTCCTTGCCGCCATCGAGCGCCGTGTGCGGCTCAAAGTCCCGCACCTCCGGCATGAGGGTATCCATGACCGCCTCGGCGATATAGGGGGGATTGGAAACCACGAGATCAAAGGCCGCCCCGGGCGCGACAGCGCCCAACCAGTCACCCTGCAGAAAGGTGACGCGATCCGCCACCCCGTGGCGCCTGGCGTTCTCTATGGCGATCGCAAGGGCCGCCCGGGAACGATCCACCGCTATCACGCGGCAGGCGGGAAACTCGCAGGCCAGGACAATGGCGAGGATGCCGCTGCCGGTGCCAAGATCGAGGAAGCGATAGGGCCGGTCGCGGTGGGGGTAGAACTCCAGGGCACACTCAACAACGATCTCGGTCTCCGGGCGCGGGATGAGGACCGCCGGGCTGACGGCAAACGAACGGGACCAGAACTCCTGCTCGCCAAGGATGTAGGCAAGAGGCTCGCGCCTGAGGCGCCGGGCCAGGGCCGCCTCGGCCTCGACCAAAAGCGAGGGCGGGATTTTCTTCTCGGCGTGGAGCAGAAGGCTGGCGCGGTTCTGCCCGAGAAAATGGCCGAGCAGCAAGGCAGCCTCCAGGTCGGCCCCATCGATGCCGGCAGCAATCAGGCGGGCAGCGGCACTTGTGAGAAACTCCCCGATCCGCATGGCGCCGTGGGTTATTGCGCGGCCTTCAGGGCCTCGGTCTGGTAATGGACGGCCAGCGGCTCGATGACCTCGTCGAGCTTGCCGAGCATGACGCTGTCGAGCTGGTAGACGGTGAGGTTGATCCGGTGGTCGGTGAGGCGGTTCTGGGGAAAGTTGTAGGTGCGGATCCGCTCGCTGCGGTCGCCCGAGCCGACCTGGCTTTTGCGGTTGGCCGACATCTCGGCATCCTGTTCCTGCTGCATCTTGTCCAAGAGCCGGGCGCGCAAGACCTGCAGGGCCTTGGCCTTGTTC
The DNA here is from genome assembly GCA_040756495.1 of Thermodesulfobacteriota bacterium. Taxonomy (GTDB): domain Bacteria; phylum Desulfobacterota; class Desulfobulbia; order Desulfobulbales; family Desulfurivibrionaceae; genus JAJZRJ01. The sequence continues at coordinate 5,568 of JBFLYY010000294.1, forward strand.
TTGTGCTGGGATTTCTCGTCCTGGCAGATGACCACGAGGCCGGTGGGCAGATGGGTGACCCGCACCGCCGAGTCGGTGGTGTTGACGCTCTGGCCGCCGGGGCCCGAGGAACGGAACACATCGAATTTGAGTTCGTTGGGAGCGATGTCCACCTCCACCTCCTCCGCCTCGGGCAGCACCGCCACGGTGACGGCCGAGGTGTGGATGCGGCCCTGGGCCTCGGTCTCCGGCACGCGCTGCACGCGATGGACACCGGACTCATACTTGAGGCGGCTATAGACCCGATCACCACTGATAAGGGCGATGATCTCCTTGAAGCCGCCGATGCCGATGGGGTTGCTGCTTAAGATCTCGACCCGCCACCCCTTTTCCTCGGCATACCGGCTGTACATGCGGAAGAGGTCGCTGGCAAAAAGGGCAGCCTCGTTGCCGCCGGTGCCGGCCCGGATTTCGAGGAGGATGTTCTTGTCGTCGTTGGGATCGCGGGGCAGAAGCGCGATGCGCAGATCCTGCTCGAACCGGGTAATCTGCTCCTTGAGTGTGGCGATATCGGCCTTGGCCAGCTCGATCATCTCCGGGTCGCTCTCCTCCTGGAGAAGGAGACGGTTGTCCTCCAGATCCTGCTGCGCCTTGCGGTAGCCGCTATAGAGTTCGTGGAGCCTCGCCACATGGGCATGCTCCTTGGCCGTGGCCCGGAACCGCGCGGCATCGCCGATCACCGCCGGATCGGAGAGCTTCTCCTCCAGCTGCTGACGGCGTTCCGCGATGTTGTCGAGCTGCTCGAACATGGATGCCCTGGCCCAAGAAAAACGGGAAAAGAAAACGCCCTACGGGCAGAACCTGATACCAGGCGGCCGCAGGGCGTACGCAAACACAGCTATGGAGCGAACTACTTCTCCAGCTTCTTGCCGTACTTCTTGAGGAATTTCTCGACCCGGCCGGCGGAGTCGATGAGCTTTTGCTTGCCGGTGAAATAGGGATGGCAGGCGGAACAGATTTCCACCTTCATCTCCGGCATGACCGAACCGAGTTCCACCTCGTTGCCGCAGGCGCAGCTGGCCTTGATCTGATGGTACTCGGGATGGATATCCTGTTTCATTGTCGCGTCCTCCAGTGCTTCGTGCCTCCGCTGACCGGACTGACCGGCAGGGATCAATGTTCATCGAAACGCGGTATATAAACCGTTTTTCTTTTTTTTTCAACCCCTAAGAAAGGGGCTCGTTAGCCGTGCATCATCGAGGCGAAGAAATCGGCGTTCGACTTGGTGCCCTTCATCTTGTCCAGCAGGAACTCCATGCCGTCCACCGGATTCATGGAGGAAAGGAGCTTGCGGAGGATCCAGACCTTGTTCAACTCATCCGGCGGCAGGAGCAGATCCTCCTTGCGGGTGCCGGACTTGGCCATGTCCATGGCCGGGAAGATGCGGCGGTCGGCGAGCTTGCGCTCCAGCACGATCTCCATGTTGCCGGTGCCCTTGAACTCCTCGAAGATCACCTCGTCCATGCGGCTGCCGGTCTCGATGAGGGCCGAGGCGATGATGGTGAGGCTGCCGCCCTCCTCGATGTTGCGGGCCGCGCCGAAGAAGCGCTTGGGCCGATGGAGGGCGTTGGAATCGACGCCGCCGGAGAGGATCTTGCCGCTGGGCGGCACCACCGTGTTGTAGGCTCGGGCCAGGCGGGTGATGCTGTCGAGCAGGATCACCACGTCCTTCTGGTGCTCCACCAGCCGGCGCGCCTTGTCGATGACCATCTCCGCCACCTGGATGTGGCGCTGCGGCGGCTCGTCGAAGGTGGAGCTGATCACCTCGGCATTGACGCTGCGGGCCATGTCGGTCACCTCCTCGGGCCGCTCGTCGATGAGCAGGACGATGAGGATGACCTCCTTGTGGTTTTTGAGGATCGAGTTGGCGATGTCCTTGATGAGCACGGTCTTGCCGGTACGGGGCGGAGCGACGATGAGGCCGCGCTGCCCTTTGCCGATGGGCGCCATCATGTCCATGATGCGCATGGAGTAGTTGTCTGGCTCGCGTTCAAGGCGGATGCGTTCGTTGGGGTGGAGCGGGGTGAGGTTACTGAAGAGGGTCTTGTCGCGGCACTTCTCGGGCGGGTCGAAGTTGACCCGGTCCACCTTGAGGAGGGCGAAATAGCGCTCCCCTTCCTTGGGGGCGCGCACCGGCCCTTCGATGGTGTCGCCGGTGCGGAGATTCAGCCGCCTGATCTGCGACGGGGAGACATAGATGTCGTCCGGGCCGGGCAGGTAGTTATAGTCAGGGGCGCGCAGGAAGCCGAAACCGTCGGGCAGCACCTCAAGGACGCCGCTGCCGTAGTTCTCGCCATTGCGCTCGGAGACGGTCTGCTGCGCCTGCAGGAGGGCAAAGATCAACTCCTGCTTGCGCATGGCGCTGTAGCCTTCGACGTTGTGCTGTTGCGCGAGCCTGGTCAGCTCGGCGATCTTCATCTGTTTCAGTTCAGCCAGGTTCATTACAAACGCCTTCTCCTTCACGAATGGCTTTTTGGGGGGTCGCCGCCGCAACAGCCGCCCGAGGCGGCATGGGCAAAATGCCAGCAACTGATTCGGCCTCGCGGGAGGCCGTACTGCAATGCCGTTTCGCCACCGCATGGGTGGAACGGCCAAAATTCTTACGAGTCAGGGAACAGGCGGCAGAGGGTATCAGGCCGGAGGCCATCGCGCCTCGCGTTCTCGAATCCGAACAAAGTCTTCAGTCAATAATCCCTTATGGTCTTCAGGAATGCCGTCAGATGTGGTGTGCTGCGGGTTTTTCTCTGAATGTCGCCACCGGGGAGGGCGACCTTGTCGGCCGCACGGAAAGGAAGTCCCGCTGACAGTTTGTTGTGTGGAATCGGCTGATGCTCCGCGGAGAGTCTGCGGAATTTGCGGCTATGCGCCCTTCTCCCTTCCGCTGTGCCCGGAATTGCCCCATACTATTGGCCCGACTTTGGCGTGTCAAGAGTTTTTTGCAATCTCCGGCCAAAGAGTGGCGAACATCGCCTCGATCTGCCGGCAGGTCTCTCCCCACGCCCCGTGGTTGTCGATGACCAGATCGGTCCGGCGAATCTTCTCGGCCAACGGCAGTTGCGCGGCCATGGCCGAAAGCGCGGCCTCCCGGCTCACTCCGTCCCGTGCCATGAGTCTGGCCACGCATGTTTCCGTGTCGGCCGCCACCACCACGACCCGATGGTAATCCTCCTGCCACCCTGCCTCGTACAGGAGGGGAACCTCGACCAGCAGGCGGCTGTACGTTCCGGCGGCAAGCCACTCCTCCGCCTGCCGGAGCACGAGGACGCGGGCCAGGGGATGGAGCAGCGAGTCCACCTGCGCCCGCAGTGCCGCATCGGCAAAGAGGTGGTGCCGCAGAAGGGGCCGGTTCAGTTGGCCGTCCGCCAGAAAGAACGCCGGCGCGATGGCGTCGCGCAAGGCGAGCCACCCGGGTTCGCCCGGACGGAGAAGATCGCGACAGATCTCGTCGGCGTCGAGCCGGCCGGCCCCGCTTAATTCCGTCAGATACGCAGCCACCCGGCTCTTGCCGGTGGCGATCCCGCCGGTGATGGCCACGGCAGCGCGCTTGAACACGGGACTTGCCCTCACCCCCCTCCTCCTCCGCCGCTCCCAGCCTGGCGCAGGCGTGCAAGGGCGGCCTCGATATCGGACCAGAGCGGCGCGACAAACTCCATGGCCTCGCCGGTCAGGGGATGACGGAAACCGAGCCGCGAGGCGTGCAGGCATTGCCGGCTGATGCCGAGAGCGGCCGTTACCCTGTTCCTGCCGCCATAGACCGGGTCGCCGGCCACCGGATGGCCGATGGCCGCCATGTGCACCCGGATCTGGTGGGTGCGGCCGGTCTCCAGGCGCAGCTGCACGAAGGAGAGGCCAGCGGCAAAACGTTCCAGCACCTGCCAGTGGGTCACCGCCGGCCGCCCGCTCTCCCGGCGCACCGCCATCTTTTTGCGCTGCACCGGGTGGCGGCCGATGGGCAGATCCACCGTGCCCCTCTCCTGCGCAGGAGTCCCCAGGAGCAGGGCGTGGTAGATCTTGGTGATCTCCTTGCCCTTGAACTGGGCCACCAGGCGGTGATGGGCCTGATCGTTCTTGGCCACCACCATGCAGCCCGAGGTGTCCTTGTCGAGGCGGTGGACGATCCCCGGCCGCAGTTCCCCGCCGATACCGGCCAAGTCGCCGCAGCGGTGGAGCAGGCCATGGACCAGGGTACCTTCGGCGTGACCGCAGGCGGGATGGACCACCACTCCGGGCGGCTTGGAAAGCACCACGATGGCCTCATCCTCATGGAGCACCAGAAAGGGCACCTCCTGGGCGGCGAGCACCGTCCCCTTCAGGGGCGGCAGGGTAACGGCCACCTCTTCGCCGTCGCGCACCAGATATCCCGCCTTGCGCGCCATGGCACCGACCCGCACCTCGCCGTCGCGGATCAGCCCCTGCAAGCGACTCCGGGTAATCTCCTCGGCGGCCAGAGCCTCGGCCAGAAAACGGTCGAGCCTCTGGCCCGCGGCCTCGCGGTCCACCGAAAAATGAAAATGCCGGACAACGTTCGTCGTCATCAGGTTCGCGTACGGGAAGAGGAGAAGAACGCCGATGGCCTTTACGGTCATCGGAACCCTGGAGAGGTTATAGCGGGCTGGCCGGGATTCGGCCAGGAAAAAGGAGAGGGAAAAAAATCAGGCAAACATCCGCTCGATGTGCTGCTCCACCTTCTCTTCGGCGACGTCCTTGGCCAGGGCGATCTCCTTGACCAGCAGGCTTTTGGCCGTATCCATCATCTTGCGCTCGCCAAAGGAGAGATCCTTATCGACCCGGAGCAGGAAGAGGTCGCGGAGCACCGCCGCGATCTCGTACACCGAACCGGTCTTGATCTTCTCCATGTATTCGCGGTAGCGCTGGTTCCACGGCTGCGACTCGATGGCGATGTCGCGGTCGCCCAGGATGTCGTACACCTTCTTCACCTCGCGGGCGGAGATGATGCTGCGCAGGCCGACGTTCCGGGAGGAACTGGTGGGGATCATGATGGTCATGTTGGAGTCGAGGATGCGCATCACATAGAAGTGCTGGGCCAGTTCGCCGACCTTGCGCTCTTCGATGGACTCGATTTTGCCCACACCATGGGCCGGATAGACCGCCATGTCACCGACACTGAAGGGCTTGAGAACTTTCTTGTTGGCCATGGGGACTCCTCCACGCAGACGGGAACCAAAGAAAGCTGCCGAAAGAAAAACGAGTTCGCAATATACCACTTTTTTATTTTTTTTCAAATAAGATACCGATTGCGACGGCTCTAAGGGAAACAGGCAGAAGAGGGGGCCACGGACACCCCTGGTGACGAACCGGAACGTTCCCGGCAGGTCTAAGGCGGCGAAAAAACGCGGGCGCAAAGCAGCGGACGAAGCTAGCGCTCCTCGTCGCTGTTGACGGCATTCATCGCCCGGACCAACCCGTCGGCCAGAATCCGCTCCACCGCCTCCTCGATGCGGGCGAAGAGGGCGGGGAATTCCTGCTGCTCTTCCTTGCTGAAGCGGGCAAGCACGTAATCGCTGGCCGCGGTCTCGCCGGGCGGCCGCCCCACCCCAACGCGGATGCGGGGAAAGTCCCTGGTGCCGAGATGGTCGATGATCGACTTGATGCCGTTGTGGCCGCCGGCCCCCCGGTTGGCCACCAGCTTGAGCCGGCCAAAGGGGAGATCGAGGTCGTCGTGGACCACCACCACCTCGGACGGCGCGAGGTCGTGAAAACGGACCACCTGTCCCACCGCGTTGCCGCTGCGGTTCATGTAGGTCTGGGGCTTACAGAGCAGAACAGGCTGGCCGGCCACGCTCCCCTTGGCCGTATCGGCCTGCCACTTGGAGCCTTTGAAGACCATGCCATGGCGGGCGGCCAGGTGGTCGAGGAAGAGAAAGCCGATGTTGTGCCGGGTCATGGCATATTCCGTACCCGGATTTCCCAGACCGACGAGCAGAAACACGAGTCCCCTCCCTGTTGGCGCTGCCGCACTCCCAAAGAAAAAAGCCGAAAAGGTTCCCCTTTCCGGCTTTCGGTCACGCGTGGATAAGGCGGTTAGGCCTGCGCCGTACCGCTCACCGAAACGCAGAGCGTCTCCGCCGCATCGAGCATCGAGATGCCGGCCGGCAGCGCGATGTCGCCAAAGGTCATCTTCTCGCCAAGCCCGATGCCAGAGACATTCACCTCCACCGCGTCCGGGATATCGAGGGCCTTGCCCTTCAGGGTCAGCTTGTCCTTGGCGATGGTCATGTCGCCGCCCATATCGACGCCCTTGGCCTTGCCGACGTAACGGATCGGCACCACGAAGACCCTGGGCTCGTCGAGGGAGATCTCATAGAAATCGGCATGGAGAACCGTGTTGAGCAGCGGATCGGTCTGGATCTCCTTCGGCAGGACGTGCTTGACGCTTTCCTTCTTGCCGTCGGTGACCTTCAGGTTGATCACCGCGTTCTTGCGGTGGATCGACAAGAGCGCCTTGGTGAAGGAATGGCTGTCCAGTTCCAGCGCCACCGATTCCTGCTTGCCGTATACCACGGCAGGGGTCTGACCGGCCCGGCGCAGCGTCCGCGCCGCACCCTTTCCGAACTTCGTCCGCACCTGTGCGGTCACATCAACCTGCAACATAGCTAACCTCCTCACTGATATCCAGGCCGGATTGTATCCCGGCCGCATTGTCTTCGTTTCTACCAGGATGTTGAAAAAGTCATCCATGATCTTTTTCAACCACGAACTCGCGGAAATGAATTCCGCGAGTTCTCGCAATTCCGGCGAGTTGCAAACTCGCCGCATTGGCGCCCCATCCGCGGGGCGCACGCAGACTGCCGAAAAACAAGTTTTTCAACAGCCTGCTAAACAAACAAGGAGCTGACGGAATCCTCGGAATGAATCCGCTTGATCGCCTCGCCCAGCAGGGTCGAGACCGAAAGCACCTTGATCTTTCCGCACGCCTTGGCCCTCTCCGACAGCGGGATGCTGTTGGTGATGACCAGGTTCTTGATCTGCGACTTTTCCAGCCGGTCGATGGCCGGGCCGGAGAGCACGCCGTGGGAACAGCAGGCATGCACCTCGGTGGCCCCGGACTCCATGAGCACCTTGGCCGCCGAACAGAGGGTGCCGGCGGTATCGACCATGTCGTCGAGCAGGATGGCGATCTTGCCCTTCACGTCGCCGATCACGTTCATCGCCTCGCACTCGTTGGCCCGGGCCCGCCTTTTATCGACGATGGCGAGGTCGGCATTGAGCCGCTTGGCAAAGGCGCGGGTCCGCTCGACGCCGCCGGCATCCGGCGAGACCATGACCACGTGATTCTGGAAGGTCTTGCCGATGTAGTCGAGCAGCACCGGCGCCGCATAGAGGTTGTCCACCGGGATATTGAAGAATCCCTGGATCTGGCCGGCATGGAGGTCCATGGTGAGTACCCGGCGCACGCCGACCACCATGAGCATCTCCGCCACCACCTTGGCGGTGATGGGTACGCGCGGGGCCACCTTGCGGTCCTGGCGGGCATAGCCGTAGTAGGGCAGCACCGCGGTGATCCGCCGGGCCGAGGCGCGGCGCATGGCATCGACCATGATCACCAGCTCCATGAGGTGATCGTTCACCGGCGGGCAGGTCGGCTGGATGAGGTAGATGTCGCGGCCGCGCACGTTCTCGCCCAGCTCGACGAAGATCTCGCCGTCGCTGAAACGCCGCACCTCGGCGCGGGAACGCGGGATGCCGATATAGCCGCAGATCTCGTCCGCCAGCCCCAGGTTGGCATTGCCGGCGAAGATTCTCATCTCATCCTTGAACATGCGTACGCCCTATCTCCGTGCCGCGTGGCGGCGTTAGGTCAAAGAAAAAAAGGCCCCTCGGCTACTCTGCCGGTTCGCCTGATGGAACATGCAACTGGCTGGGGCGGCAGGATTCGAACCTGCGAATGCAAGAGTCAAAGTCTTGTGTCTTACCGCTTGACGACGCCCCAACCCCAAATCGTCTCAGTCGTGCAACGGCCGCGTGAGAAACACCTTGTCGCCATAGCGGGGTTTGAGCGAGGCAGCGCAGCGGGTTGCCGACTCCTGGTCGTCGAAAAGGCCGAAGACCGTGGGGCCGCTGCCGGACATCAAGGCGTCCCGGGCGCCGCCCGCGAGCAATGCCGCCTTGAGCGCGGCCACTTCCGGGTACCGGCCGACCGTGACTGCCTCCAGGTCGTTGCACAGGGGCAACAGCCTGCTCTTATCGCGTGACTCGGCGGAGTTGGCCGAGGCCAACCCGGCGCCTAAAATATATGGATTGCCCCCCCTTGTCAATGCAAAATTCTCATAGACCCATTTCGTCGAGACCGCAAAACCTGGGTTGACGAGGAGAATCCAGCCGAGATCCGGCATTGCCGCTACACTAAGGCGTTCGCCAATGCCCCGCGCCCAGGCGGCCGGCGCCTCAAGAACAAAGAAAGGGACATCCGCTCCCAGCGGCTTTGCCAGCCCCATCAGGGTTGCCTCGTCAAGCCCGGCATCGAAGAGGCGGTTGAGCCCCTTGAGGGTCGCGGCCGCGTCGCTGCTGCCGCCGCCAAGCCCCGCGGCAACGGGAATCCGCTTCGTGAGGGTGATGGCCACCCCCGCGGCGATGGCGGTGTGGGCGAAAAAGGCCTGGGCCGCCCGGTGAACCAGGTTGTCGGCACCAAGGGGCAGGTCGCTTCCCGGACAGGAAAGAGTGATCCCCGCTGGCTGGCGCGCCAGGGTCAGGTGGTCGGCCAGATCCAGTTTGACCATGAGGGATTCCAGCTCGTGGTAGCCGTCCGGCCGCCTGCCGAGAATGACCAGCTGGAGATTCACCTTGGCCGGGGCACTGATCGCGACTTCCTGTACCATCCTTCCCCCTTGTCCCAAACACGCGCAAATAAAAATGCCCGGCCGCAGGGCAGCCGGGCATCGGTCGTTGCAGATCCGCGACCCCTTACCGGGTCGCCTTCACATACCGCATCTGCAGATCGTAGAGCACGTTCTCCAGCAGTTCCTTTTCCTTGTCGGTCAGGTTGCCGGCGGTCTTCACCTTGAGCAGTTGCAGGGTGTCGATGGTGTGCTTGGCCAGCACCAGATCCGTGCCCTTCTGGCCGGTCTCCGGATCGACCAGTTCACCGAGGTGGAAGAGGGCCGAGGTATTGAGCGACATGATGAAGGTGGTGAAGGTCGGCTCGGGCAGCACGCAACGCCCCCCCTGCCTCACCTGCCCAGGCGGGCACTCGCTGCATTTGCCGTTCTCGTCGCCCATACGCCCCTCCCCTCCGGCTCCTTACGCCCCGAAATCGGGGAGATCGAGCACCATGGCCTCGTGGATGTTCTCGAGCGCCCGCACCTTCTGCACCTGCTCCTTGGTCACCAGGGAATCGGTATTGAGGAGGATGACGTTGCGGCCCGAAGCCTGCTCGCGGCCCACGGTCATGCGGGAGATGTTGACTCCGGCCTCGCCCAGGGTGACACCGAGCTTGCCGATGACGCCCGGCACGTCGTTGTTGTGGACAAAGAGCATCGGGCCGCTGGGCAGGGCCTCCAGGCGGAAGGTGTTGAGGCGCACCAGGCGCGGCTCCTTGCGACCGAAGACGGTACCGGCCAGAACGTTCTCGCCCTCGCTGGTCTTGACCCGGATGGAAAGGAGGTTCAGGAAGTCGTCCGACTGGCTGGTCTTCGACTCGATCACCCGGATGCCGCGCTCCTGGGCGATGAGCGGCGCATTGACGAAGTTGACCGCATCCTTGAGGATCGGGGTGAAGAGACCTTTGAGGAAGGCGACGGTGACCGGGGTGGTGATCATCTCGGCCAGATCGCCGCAGTATTCGATGTTGACCTCCTGCACCCCGCCCTTGGCGATCTGCATATGGAGGGAACCGAGCATCTCGGCGAGGGTGACATAGGGACCAACCTGGGAAAGCACCTCGGCGCTCACCGAGGGCACGTTCACCGCGTTGGTCACGGTGCCGTGGTTGAGGTAGTCGGCGACCTGTTCGGCAATGGCCACGGCCACGTTCTCCTGGGCCTCGGCGGTGGAGGCGCCCAGGTGCGGGGTGCAGACGAAGTTGTCCATGGCCAGCATGGGGCAGTTCTCGTGGGTGGTGGGCTCCACCTCGAAGACGTCGAGCGCCGCGCCGCGGATCTGGCCGCTCTTCAAGGCCTCGGCCAGGGCCTTCTCCTCGACCACGCCGCCACGGGCGCAATCGACGAAGACCATCTCCTTCTTCATCAGCTTGAACTGCTCGGTGCCCACGAGGTGCTTGGTCTCCGGGGTGAGCGGCACGTGGACCGAGATGAAGTCGGCCCGCTCGCAGAGTTCGTTCAGGCTCACCAGTTCGATGCCGAGCTTCTCCACCTGTTCCCTGGTCATGTGGGGGTCAAAGGCAATGACCTTCATGCGCAGCCCCTGGGCGCGATCGGCAAAGATGCGGCCGATGCGGCCGATGCCGATGATGCCCACGGTCTTGCCCGTCACCTCGCGGCCCTGGAACTTCTTCTTCTCCCACTTGCCCTCCTTCATGGAGGCAGTGGCCTGGGGGATGTTGCGGGTGGCGGCCATCATCATGGCGATGGCGTGTTCGGCCGCGGTGGTGGCGTTGCCGTCCGGGGCGTTCATGACGATGATGCCCCTTTTGGAGGCAGAGGGGATATCGACGTTGTCGAGACCGATACCGGCGCGACCCACCACCCGGAGCTTCTCGCCCGCCTCGATGATCTCGGCGGTCACCTTGGTGGCGCTGCGGATCACCAGACCGTCGTACTGGCCGATGATCTTCTTCAGCTCCTCAGGCGGCAGACCGGTCTTGACATCCACGTCAAGCCCCGCGTCCTCAAGGATCTTCACCCCGATGGGGGCCAAGTTGTCACTGACCAATACCTTCATGCTCTTCACCTAAAGTCGATTTCACCCGGAACGGGCCGCCAACGCGGCGGAAAAATGTCAACACATGGGAAGCCCCATGCTCACGAACGAAAAGCGGTCTTAAAATGTGCGAATATGATGCCATCTGCGTGGTTTGTCAAGGAGAATTCCAGCTCACCCCTTCCGGAAAAGGGCGGAGAAATCGGCCGGTCCCTCCTCCTCGTCCTCCGCCTGGGGCAATGCCTGATAGTGACGCTCCACCAGGCAGTTGGCGCGCTCCTCCTCGTAGTGGCTGGCAAAGAGTCGAGCCGGAAAGAGGGGGTTTGCAAGATAGGCGAGCATGTTCCGGCGCACGTTTTCCACCAGCCCGGCCAGCACCGCCTCCTTCTCGCGGTCGTCCACGAAGTTGCGCTCCTTGGAGACAACGAAGGTGAGCCGCTCTCCCAACCGGGCCAGCACCGCGGCCTTGAGGGAACCATCCTCCTCGACCTGTTCGGCAATGCACTCCTGCGGCACCGGGATCGTGGCCTCGCAGCGGATCTTCACCAGCCAGCGGTCGCCCGCCACCTGTTTCGAGACATCGTGGATCGTCACCACCATGCCGCTTGCCAGTTCTTTCGATTCAAGCAAATTCATGATTCCACCACACGCAATGCAGCCCTTTTTCGGCCGCCATATTGGCATATGCACGCAACAAGGGTTGCCCTGTTGGCACGAACCGGGTATATACCATATTCTTTTGACGAAACGAATGTCGAATTTCGGATGACCACCATGCCCATCGTTGTCTACAATACCAGGACCGGCAGCAAGGCCCCCCTCGAACCCATCGAGCCCGGCCACATCAGGATGTACGTCTGCGGCATCACCGCCTACGACTACTGTCACATCGGCCACGCCCGCTCGGCCCTGGTCTTCGACATGATCGTCCGCTATCTGCGCCACCGCGGACTCAAGGTCACCTTTGTCCGCAACTTCACCGACATCGACGACAAAATCATCAAGCGCGCCCAGGAGCAGCACACCACCTGCGAGGAACTCTCCGAGCGCTTCATCCGCATGTTCCACGAGGACATGGCCCGCCTGGGCATCGCCCCTCCCGACCTGGAGCCCAAGGCCACCGAACACGTGGGCGAGATCATTGCCCTGATCGAAAACCTCATCGCCCGCGATCTGGCCTACCAGGTGGGCAACGACGTCTATTTTAAAGTGGAGCACTTCGCCGGCTACGGCGCCCTTTCCGGCCGCAGCTTAGACGACATGCAGGCCGGGGCCCGGGTCTCGGTGAACGAGAACAAGGCCCACCCCATGGACTTCGCCCTCTGGAAGGGGAGCAAGCCGGGCGAGCCCACCTGGGAAAGCCCGTGGGGTCCGGGCCGGCCCGGCTGGCACATCGAGTGCTCGGCCATGAGCAAGAAGTACCTGGGCGACACCTTCGAC
>JBFLYY010000295.1:0-4923 GCA_040756495.1 Thermodesulfobacteriota bacterium
TTGATAACCCGGCCGGCTTTTTTTTCAGGGGGGTTTCCGTGACCCGAAGCTCAAAAAAATCACAATGAAAAGAATGTGTTTCCTCGCTTTTCAACGTTTCAACAGGGCTTATAACCATAATCTTTTTTTTAAACTCTTAAAAACCCTATAACCCAAACACAGGATTCTCTCACCATGTCCTTGATTGCGAACGTGCCTCGAGACGCCTTTCTGGCTGCCCTTGCCTCGTTACAGAATGTGACCGGGAAAAAGGGAACCATCGCCATCCTGGCCAACATCCTCATCGAATCCCAGGAGAATGGCCTGCAGCTCACGGCCACCGATCTGGAGATAGGCATCCGCATCACCCTGCCGGCAGAGATATTGAGTGCGGGAAGCATCACCCTGCCGGCCCGCAAGCTCTTCGAGCTGGTCCGGGAATCGGGAGCCGAACAGCTCCACATCGAGGTAAACGAAAACCACTGGGCCAAGATTACCGCCGACCCCACCAACTACAAGCTGGCCGGCATGCCCAGCGAGGAATACCCCGCCTTCCCGGAGTACGAAGAGGGAAACCTGGTGGAACTCGCCACAGAGGAGGTGAAGGATCTCATCGACCGCACCCTCTTTTCCGTGGCCCAGGAGGGAGAGAGCCAGTTCAACCTCACCGGTCTCCTGATGGAGAAGGATTTCATCGAGGGTGAAGGAAACTTCCTGCGGATGGTCTCCTCGGACGGCCACCGCCTCACCATGATGGAGCGGAAGGTGGGCAGCGACCTTGCTCCCCTCAAGATGGACCGCACCATCCTCATCCCCAAGAAAGGGGTGCAGGAGATCCGCAAGCTCTGCGATGCCAAGGAGACGATCGCCATAGGATTCGAGGAGAAGCAGGCCGTGGTCAAGGCGGATGGAGCCATCGTCATCATCCGCCTCATGAACGGCGATTTTCCCGACTACAAGAACATCATCCAGGTGATCAACAAGGCGCGCCACATCGACATCCCCAGGATACCGCTGATGAACTCCCTGAAACGGATGAATCTCTTCACCGAGGACCGCTACAACGCGGTGCAGTTCCTTATCACCACGAACCAGCTTGTTCTTGCCTCCCAGAATCTCGACATCGGCAGCGCCAAGGACCAGCTCGACATCACCTACGACGACAAGGAGATGAACCTCGGCTTCAACGGCAAGTACTTCATCGAGGCGATCCAGGTCATGGGCAGCGAGATGGTCAAGGCGTACATCAATTCCGAGGAGAGCCCCTGTCTCATCCAGGGCGACGACGATCCGGGGTATCTCAGCGTCATCATGCCCATGAAGATATGAGAGAGTTTCCAAAGCGCAACCCCGGCCGGGCCGTCTTCCGTGACGCCGGCAGGGGATGAGCGGAGAGCGTCGCACAACGAATCAACAATCCATCACCACGAGTGAGGAGAGACCTGTGAGCGAAGAAGCACAATCCAACTATGGCGCGGAACAGATCAAGGTGCTTTCCGGCCTTGAAGGCGTGCGCATGCGCCCGGCCATGTACATCGGCAACACCGCGGAGGAAGGGTTGCACCACCTGATCTACGAGGTGGTGGACAACTCCATCGACGAGGCCCTGGCCGGCCACTGCAGCCACATCAAGGTGACCTTTCACAAGGATGGCAGCGTCAGTGTCGAGGACAACGGCCGCGGCATCCCGGTGGGGATCCACCCCACGGAAAAGGTCTCGGCCCTGGAACTGGTGCTCTGTACCCTCCACGCAGGCGGCAAGTTCGACCACTCCACCTACAAGGTCTCCGGTGGTCTGCACGGCGTGGGCGTCTCGGTGGTCAACGCCCTGAGCCTCTGGACCGAGGCCGAGGTGAAGCGGGACGGCCAGATCCACAAGCAGCGCTACCACCGGGGCATCAAGCAGGGTGAGGTGGAGGTGATCGGCACCACCGACAAGACCGGCACCAAGATCACCTTTATGCCCGACCCGGAGATCTTCACCGAGACGGTGGAATTCAAGTACGAGATCATCCAGAACCGGTTGCGGGAACTCGCCTTTTTGAACAAGGACGTGAAGATCCTGTTGCACGACGAGCGCACCGGCGCCGAGGACGAGTTCCACTACAAGGGCGGCATCAACTCCTTTGTCGAGTACCTGAACCGCAACCGAACCGCTGTGCACAACGAGGCGGTCTTTCTGGACGGCGACAAGGACGACGTCCAGGTGGAGGTGAGCTTCCAGTACTTCGACGGCTACTCCGAGCGCCTCTTCTCCTTTGTGAACAACATCCACACCAAGGAGGGCGGCACCCACGTCATGGGGTTCCGCGCCGCGCTCACCCGCTGCATCAACCGCTATGCCAGCGACGACATCGTGCCCAAGAACCTGAAGGAAAAGCTCTCTGGGGACGATGTGCGCGAGGGCATCACCTGCGTCATCTCGGTGCGGGTGCCCAACCCGCAGTTCGAGGGGCAGACCAAGACCAAACTCGGCAACAGCGAGGTCAAGTCCATTGTCGAGACCATCTGCCACGAGAAGCTCTCCACCTATCTCGAACGCAACCCGCAGGAGGCGAGGAAGATCCTCACCAAGGCGGTGGATGCGGCCCGGGCCCGCGAGGCGGCCCGGCGGGCCAAGGAACTCTCCCGCAAGAAGGGCAGCGGTCTCGATCTGATGATGGCCGGCAAGCTCGCCGAGTGCCAGTCGAAAGATCCCAAGGAGCGCGAGATCTTCCTCGTAGAGGGCGATTCGGCGGGCGGCAGCGCCAAGCAGGGCCGCGACCGTTCCATCCAGGCGATCCTTCCCCTCAGGGGCAAGATCATGAACGTGGAAAAGGCGCGCTTCGACCGGATATTGAGCAGCGAAGAGATCAAGCAGATCATCGCCGCTCTGGGCACCGGCATCGGCCGGGAGGAGTTCGACCCGGAAAAGCTCCGCTACCACAAGATCATCATCATGACCGACGCCGACGTGGACGGCGCCCACATCCGCACCCTGCTCCTCACCTTCTTCTACCGCCAGATGCAGCCCCTGATCGAGGCGGGCTACGTCTATATCGGCCAGCCGCCCCTCTATCGCCTGGGCCGCGGCAAGAAGGAGCAGTTCTTCATTGACGAGGAATCCCTGAATCAGTACCTCTTTGACCAGGCGAGCACCATGATGCGGATCGAGACCCCGGAGGGCGATCTTTCCCTCACCGGCGCGGAGATGGTGCGGGTGATGAAGGATCTTTCCAACTACCAGCGGCTGGTGGAGTACCTCGACCGCATCAACCTCTGGGAGGAGATGCTCCGCTTCCTGGTGGAAAACGAGATCACCTCCGCGGACCAGTTCGAGGAGGAGCCGCTGGTGGGCCACCTTCACAGCCTGCTCAGCGGCAAGAACCTGATCCTGGGCCAGATCCGTCCCTGCCGCTGGCGGCCGAGCTGTTACGAGTTCGACGCGGCCATCAAGGACAAGGCCCACATGGTGACCACCGTGGGTCCGCAGATTCCGCTCATCCCGGAATACCGGACCGCGCTGGCACAGTACCCGAAGGTGAAGGGCTATCTCTCCCGGCAGTTCGTCATCGTGGACCAGAAGGGGCAGCGGCTTGAGGCCCCCAACTGGCGCGAACTCCTCACCACGGTGCGCGCCGAGTCCTTCAAGGGCAGCACCCTCCAGCGCTACAAGGGTCTGGGCGAGATGAACCCGGAGCAGCTCTGGGAGACCACCATGAACCCGGAAAAGCGGACCCTGCTCCAGGTCACCATCGAGGATGGGGAAAAGGCGGACGAGATCTTCACCACCCTCATGGGCGACAAGGTGGAACCGCGCCGCGACTTCATCCAGAGCCACGCCCTGGAAGTCTCTTCCCTCGACATCTAATCCACCACAGGAAGGTATATTCCCATGGTTGAAGAAACACCGACAGTCACCGACTCCCCCAAGGTCTCCATCGAGCGGGAGTTGCAGAAGTCCTATCTCGACTACGCCATGAGCGTCATCGTCGGCCGCGCCTTGCCCGATGTGCGCGACGGCTTGAAACCCGTGCATCGTCGCGTGCTCTATGCCATGCGCGAGTTGAACAACCTCTACAACCGCCCCTACCTCAAGTCGGCCCGTATCGTCGGTGACGTCATCGGTAAGTACCACCCCCACGGCGACACCGCGGTCTACGACACCCTGGTCCGCATGGCCCAGGATTTCTCCATGCGCTACCCCCTCGTTGACGGCCAGGGCAACTTCGGCTCGGTGGACGGCGACTCGCCCGCGGCCATGCGCTACACCGAGGCGCGCATGACCCGCCTCGACCAGGAGCTGATCACCGATCTCGACAAGGAGACGGTGGATTTCGCCCCCAACTACGACAACTCGCTCCAGGAGCCCCTGGTCTTTCCGGCCAAGATCCCCAACCTGCTCATCAATGGCTCGGCCGGCATCGCGGTGGGCATGGCGACCAACATCCCGCCCCACAACCTCACCGAGGTGCTGGATGGCCTCATCGCCATGATCGACGAGCCCGGGATCACGGTGCAGCGACTGATGGAATGCATCACCGGGCCTGATTTCCCCACCGGCGGCTATATCTGCGGCCGCTCCGGCATCCGCGAGGCGTACGAGACCGGCCGCGGCTCCATCCTCATCCGCTCCAAGAGCCACATCGAGAAACTGAAGAGCGGGAAAGAGGCGATCATCATCACCGAGATCCCCTACCAGCAGAACAAGGCGGCCCTCATCGAGCGGATCGTCCTGCTCATCAAGGAGAAGAAGATCGAGGCCATCGGCGAGGTGCGCGACGAATCGGACCGCCACGGCATGCGAGTGGTGCTGGAGCTGAAGAAGGACGAGATCGCCGATGTGGTCCTGAACCAGCTCTACAAGCTCACCCCGCTCCAGAAGAGCTTCGGCATCATCCTCTTGTCCATCGTCAACAACCGGCCGGAGATCCTGAACATCCGGGACATCCTCGACCACTTCCT
>JBFLYY010000296.1:0-3507 GCA_040756495.1 Thermodesulfobacteriota bacterium
ATCTTCATGTCCGGGAAGACGTTTTCCGCGTACGCCTGCTGGACGCCGGCAATGGCATGCTCGATCAGCAGGATGTTGTTCTTGTAGAGGGTCGGGTATTTTTCCTGGTACCAGGCGCGAAGCTGGGTCGCGATCGCATTCTTCGCCTCGGCGGTGGAGCCGTATTCCTTGTTCACCACCTCCAGGGCCTGGCGCTTGATGAAGGGCAGATCCGTGGGAATCCTGCCGGAGCGAATTTTCAGATCCAGCGCCTCGTCCGCCGTGAGATAGATGTGGGTCGGCCGGTTGTGGCAATCCACGCAGTCCATCACCCGCACGCCGCCTTCATGCTTGCCCTCGGCTGCCGGTTCCGTCGCCTTGTCGGAGGCGAAGACGATCCTGGTGCCGTCGAGTTTTTCCAGCACGACCTCGCTGATCTGCTGCCGGGCGCGGTCGGTGTGGGTATAGGTGATCTTGTTCTCCGGCGCCACATGCCAGTGGATGCCGTGGGCCTGCTGGCCGCGGTAGCCGCCGTGGCCCACCTTCATGAGCAGCACGGTCTGAACGTGGGAGTTCTTCTCGTCGGGCAGGTATTTATCCTTCACGTAGAGCTTCTCGCCGTGGAAGAGTTCGGGCCGGTGGCACTGCTCGCAGGTCTCGCGGGCCGGGCGCAGGCCGTGGACCGGCGTTTCGATCGGCCGGCTGTAGGTGCCGAGCGCCACGGCGACAAGCTGGCGCGCGCCGGAAATCTTCGACTTGGCGAACCATTGGGCCCCTGAGCCGATGTGGCACTCGACGCACTTGACCCGCGAATGGGGCGAATTCTGGTAGGCGGTGTATTCCGGGGCCATCACCGAGTGGCAGAACTGGCCGCAGAAGGCGACGGATTCGGTGTAGTGGTAGCCGGTATAGGAGATGAGCAGCACGATGAAGATGTTGAGCAGCGTGAGCCCGGTGGCCAGCATGATGAGCTTGCGCACCCGGACGAATTTGTCCGGCGCGGTGAACTGCTCCCTCAGATAGTCGTAGGTGAAGATGCCCACCTCCTCCTTGCCCTTGAAGAAGAAGAGGCCCAGGAAGACGAGCACCAGACCGAGGAGAAAGGTCGGCCCGAGAACCATGTAAACGATGAAGCCGAAATAGGGGTTTTCCACCACCCCCTGCATGTCGAGCACGGCGGAGATGAGCAGCACCGGAAAGATCACGGTGGTCATGATGGCGCCCACCAGCGAGATTTTGCTGCGGGCGATGCCGCCGATAAATGCCTTGATGATGTCGTTGAACCGGACCAAAGTCTTCTCCTCCCCTGTCTTGGTGTGATGTTGGCGGACGCCTCCCCCGGCGCCGTGGTCACTGCTACTTTGTGGTATAAAATACCCGACCTGAAAGAAAAAACAACGTAATTTTAAGAGGTTAACGTGTATTTTTGACTGTCAGCATTCGCGCGATCCAGACTGTCCTGATTATGGTGCATACAAATTTCGCAAAACCGCAAGGCGCGGCAGGAGAGCCAAGAACGCGGCAGCGCGGGGAAGAAGGGGAGCCGCCCAGGGGTCAGGCGGCTTTGGTCTTGAGGGGTTTTTCGGCGCAGTGGGCCGAGGCGGGGCAGATGTTGCAGGCATGGAGCAGGGATTCTCCCGTTTCCAGGGGAAGGGAATCGTCCGCACCCTTGTCGCGGCTCTTCTTTTTGGAGCAGTCGAAGATGATCTCCATCTCCTCCCGGTCGAGGGTCTCGGTCTGGAGGAGGATCTCGGCCAGGTGGCGGAGGAAGTCGCGCTCCCGGGAGAGGATTGCCAGCGCGTCCTGATAGCAGCCGTCCACCAGCCGTTTGACCTCCTGGTCGATATGCCGGGCGATGTTTTCGCTCAGGGCGGTGGAGGTGAGGGTGTTGCCCAGAAACGCGCTCTCGCTCCTGGCGTAGGCCAGCGGCCCGATCACCTCGTCCATGCCCCACTGGCAGACCATGCGGGTGGCGATTTCGGTGGCGCGGATGAGGTCGTCCTCGGCGCCGGTGGTCTGCTGTTTGAGTCCCACCTCCTCGGCGGCCCGGCCGCCCATCAGGATGGTGACGCGGGTGCGCAGGTAGGTTTTCGAGTAGGCGTGGCGGTCGTTGAGCGGCAGTTGCTGGGTGTGGCCCATGGCCTTGCCGCGGGGGATGATGGTGATCTTGTGCAGGGGGTCGCTTTCCGGCATGAAGCGGGCCACGATGGCGTGGCCCGCTTCGTGGTAGGCCATGGTGCGCCGGTCGTTTTCGCTGATCACCAGCCCCTTGCGTTCGACCCCCATGAGGATGCGGTCCTTGGCCCGTTCGAAATCCTCCATCTCGATGCCGTTTTTGTTGGCGCGCGCCGCGATGAGCGCCGCCTCGTTCACCAGGTTCGCAAGCTCGGCGCCGGTGAAGCCGGGGGTGTTGCGGGCGATCTCGTACAGATCGACGGCGGCGTCCATGGCCACCCGCCGGGCGTGGACCTCGAGGATCTTGGAGCGGCCCTTGATGTCCGGCGGCAGGATGGTGATCTGGCGGTCGAAGCGACCAGGGCGCAGGAGGGCCGGATCGAGGATGTCGGGCCGGTTGGTGGCGGCCAGCACGATGATGGTGTCGTCGCGGCCGAAGCCGTCCATCTCGACCAGCAGGGCGTTCAGGGTCTGACTGCGCTCGTCCTGGCCGCCCACTGCCCCGGCCGCGGCCCGGTGGGCGCCCACGGCGTCGATCTCGTCGATGAAGACGATGCAGGGCGTATGTTGCTTGGCCTCGCGGAAGAGGTCGCGCACCCTGGAGGCGCCGACGCCGACGAACATCTCGACGAAGTCGGAGCCGCTGAAGCTGTAGAACGGCACCCCGGCCTCGCCGGCGATGGCCTTGGCGAGCAGGGTCTTGCCGGTGCCCGGCGGTCCCTGGAGCAGCACGCCCTTGGGGATGCTTGCCCCCAGACGGCTGAACCGTTGCGGATCCTTGAGGAACTCGATGATCTCGACCAGTTCCTCCTTGGCCTCGGGGATGCCTGCCACATCGCCGAAGGTCACGTGTTTGGTGCCCGGTGCCGGCAGAATTGCCCGGTCCTTGGCGAATTCGGAATTCTCCTCGCTCTGGTGGCGCTGGCGCAGGTTGATGACGAGCCAGATGGTGAGCAGGAGGACGATGGGCAGGGTGATGGTGGCGAAGTTCCAGAAGGGCGAGGGCCGGTCGGAATCGGCGCTGATCGCCACCTGCTTTTCCATCAGACGCGGCATGAGGGAGGCGACGTCGGGCGAAAAGGTGGTGAAGCGGCGGCCGTAGATGTCGGACACCGTGATGGCGCCGCCCTTGAGATGCACCTCGACGACCTCGTTGTTGTCGAGGCTGGCGAGGAATTCGTTGTACTTGATCGGCGGCAGCCGCTGTTCGAGGGCATAGAAAAAATAGCCCGCCGCGCCGAAGAGAACCAGAATGGCGAGGATGATGCTGTTCTGAATGATCCGTCCCATGCAGGTTGTCCGGCTCCGTTCAAGGGTCACGAATGGTTGGCTCCTTTTCCATCTTACCGGAAC
>JBFLYY010000297.1:0-3676 GCA_040756495.1 Thermodesulfobacteriota bacterium
AGGAGCAGGGCCAGATGGATGGCCTTCCCCGCCCGGCCGCCCGTTGCCAGCCCCTGCCGCCACTGGAGCAGGCAGCCGGTGCAGGTGGTGGTGACGAGTTCGACGTCGCCCGCCTCGCCGAGCAGCCGGTCGCGGATCGCGGTGGAGAGCTGCGGATGGGCCAGATGGAAGAGGCCGCCGTGGCCGCAGCACTGCGGGCCATGGGGGAGTTCGGCAGGTTCGAGCTGGGGGAATCTGCCGAGCAGCTCGCGGGGCGCCTCGGTGATCCCGAGCTGGAAGCGGAGGTGGCAGGGATCGTGGTAGAGCACCCGTCGGCGCGGGGCAGGGGCCGTCTGCGGCAAGGTTGCCGGCCTGGCCTTGAAGGCGGCAAGGAGAAAGGTGGCGAGTTCCGTAAGCCGGGAGGCGAAGGCCGTGGCCCGTTTCTCCCATGCCGGCTCGTCGGCCAGAAGGGCGGGATAGCTGGCGAGGTGGCTCAGGCAGGAGGCGCAGCTCACGAGGATCGGGGCGTCGGAGCCGGCAAAGGCCGCGATGTTTCTCCGGGCCAGGCGTTTGGCGGTCGCAGGATCGCCGGCGGCATAGGCGGAGAGACCGCAGCATCCCTGGCCGCTCACGGCAACCGGGAGGGGCTGTCCCGATTTTTCGCAGAGGCCCGCCACCGCGCGGCCGATCTCGGGTTCGAGATGGCTGGCGAAACAGCCGGCAAAGTAGGCCAGGGCCGGAGGTCGGTCGTTGTTGGCCGGCGCCGGCCGGGAGGGCATCGCGTCCTCTGTTGCCGGCAGCCCCAGCCGCAGCCGCAGGCCGCTCTCCGGCGGCAGGGTGGCGGAGGCGAAACGGGCCAGGGCGCCGACTCCTCTGGTCAGCTCCGGGTGGGCCAGGGTGGTGCGGGCGAGCAGGCGGAGGAAGGCGTGTTCTCCGGCCGTGCGGGACAACTCTCCCCGCGCCGCCGCAACGGCCGCGGTGATTTTGAGCCCCCGCGGGCAGGCCGCCTCGCACGCCCCGCACAGGAGGCAGCGGGAGAGGATCCCGGCATACTCGGCCGAGGCCTCGCGCGGATCGAGGCGGCTCAGGAGGTGGAGCTTGCCCCGGCCGCCGTGGGATTCGCGGCCGGTCACCCGGAAGACGGGGCAGACCGTGGTGCAGGCCCCGCATTTGGCGCAGAGCCCCTCGCCGCTCATTGCCTGGTGTTGCTCCAGAGGAGGAAGGCCTTGATGAAGCCGTCGAGGTCGCCGTCCAGCACGGCATCGACGTTGCCCACCTCGTGGTTGGTCCGGTGGTCCTTGATCAGCCGGTAGGGCTGGAGGACATAGGAACGGATCTGGCTGCCCCAGGCGATCTCCTTCTTCTCGCCGGAGATCTCCTGCTGCTGAACCGCCTGCGCCTCCTTTTCCCGGTCGTAGAGCCGGGCGCGCAGCATCTTCATCGCCATGTCGCGGTTGCGGTGCTGGCTGCGCTCGTTCTGGCACTGGACCACGATGCCCGTGGGCAGGTGGGTGATGCGGATGGCCGAACTCGTCTTGTTGACGTGCTGGCCGCCGGCACCGCTGGCCCGGAAGGTGTCGATGCGCAGATCCTTCTCGTTGATGTCGATCTCGATGGTGTCTTCCAGTTCCGGGAAGATGAAGACCGAGGAGAAGGAGGTGTGGCGGCGGCCGCCGGCATCGAAGGGCGAGATGCGGACGAGCCGGTGGATGCCCATCTCCGAGCGCAGGTGGCCGTAGGCATAGCGCCCCTTGACCAGGATGGTCACGCTCTTGATGCCGGCCTCGTCGCCGGGCAGTTCGTCGAGCATCTCCGTGGCAAAGCCCTTCTGTTCCGCCCAGCGCAGGTACATGCGCAACAGGATCTGGCTCCAGTCCTGGGCCTCGGTGCCGCCGGCCCCGGCGTGGATGGTGACGAGCGCGTTGTTGAGGTCGTGTTCGCCGCTGAACATGCACTCGAGTTCCAGTCCCTCGATCCGCTGTTCGAGCGGCTTGAGGGACTGCGCCACCTCCCGTTCCGTGGCCTCGTCCTTCTCGGAAACGGCAAGATCGAGGAGCAGCTCCGCCTCCTCCCAGGTGGCATAGGTCTGGTCCCAGCCGGCCACCGCGTTCTGGAGCATCCCCTGTTCCTTCTGCACCTCCGTGGCGCGGTCGGTGTCGCTCCAGAAGTCGGGGGACATGGCGAACTGTTCGAGTTCGTTCAAGCGGGCAAGTTTTTTATCGACCTCAAAGATGGTCCCGCAGGGTGAGGATGCGCGCCTTGAGTTCCTGTAATTTTTCCCTGAGTTCCGGGGCGATGGTCATGGTTCTGTACTCCTTTTTGGTTTGTTCGTCCTGATTGTACCCGCGATTGCGCAAAGGGCCAAGGCCAAACAGAGGGGCCCGAAGAGGTGGCCGCCGCGGTCGTAGAGGGTTGTGGTGGAGAGGAGCGGCACCTTCGCGGTGCGGCTGGTGGCGGTGAAGAGTTTCGTGGCGTTGCCGACGGCGCCGTTGGGCAGGATGAAACAGCTCACCCCGGTGTTGGCGGCGCGGGCCAGGCTGCGGCGGTTCTCCACGGCCCGGAAGGCCGCCATGGAGAGGTGCTGCCACGGCGCGGTGGAGCGGCCGAACCAGGCGTCGTTGGTGATGGTGACGAGCAGGTTCGCGCCGTTTGCCGTGGACTGGCGCGCCAGTTCCGGGAAGATGCTCTCGAAGCAGATGAGCACCCCGAGGCGGGCCGGGCCGCAGGCAAGGGGGCCACGGGACTCGCCGGGGCTGAAGTCGCCCAGGGTTTCGACAATGGGGGCGAAGAAGGGGAGCAGTTTGCGCAAGGGAATGTACTCGCCGAAGGGCACCAGGTGCTGCTTGTGGTACTGGCCGACCACGCGGCCGTCGGGAGCGATGAGGAAACTGCTGTTGTAGTAGCGCAACCCCCCATGCCCCGGGTCCGGCTCGCGGTGCGGTGCCCCGGTAAAGAGGCAGGCCCGGTGCGGCCGGGTGAGACCGGTGAGATTGAGGAAGAGCGGGTTCTCCAGCGGGTAGAAGGGGAGTGCCGTCTCCGGCCAGATCACCAGGCTTTCGGGCTGGCGGGAGAGGGCCTCCTCCGAGAGGGCGAGATATTCGCGGACCGTGGCCTCCTGGTAGGCCGGATCCCATTTCTGGTCCTGGGGGACGTTGCCCTGCACCACCGCCACCGGCAGGGTCGGACTCCGCTGCATGAGTTCGCTCACGGTCTTGCCGCGGATCAGGCCGTAACCCGCGACAAAGAGAAGGGCAAGGGCCGCGATTGCCAGTGCGCTGCGGCTTGGCCGGGCGTCTTCTCCCGGCTTCAGTTGTCGTTCGAGGCCCAGCGCAAGAAGGGTGTTGGCCAGGACAATGGCAAAGGTCACCCCGTGGTGGCCGAAAAGATCGGCGATCTGAATGAGCGGCAGCAGGGTGTACTGGCTGTAGCCCAAGTCCTGCCAGGGAAAGCCGGTGAGGAGCCAGCCGCGGACCACGTCGAGCCCGACCCAGAGTGAGGGCGCGAACCAGAGGAGATGGCGGGCCGGGACCATGGCGAAGCAGCGGGCAAAGAGGGCGAGATAGAGGGCCATGTAGCTGGCAAGGAGCAGCAAGGCCGTGGCCGCCACCGCCGGGTGGACCTGACCGTAGGTGGCGAGCACGGTGATGATCCAGGCCAGAAGCGGCAGGTAGAAGGCAAGGCCGCAGACAAAGCCCAG
>JBFLYY010000298.1:0-14401 GCA_040756495.1 Thermodesulfobacteriota bacterium
GCGCCATGGGTCGGCGGCCTCTTCCTTCATCTCCGCGTCCACCGACTCCTTGAGGGAGGTGGCCGCCTTCTTGAGTTCGTTGATCCCCTTGGCCAGCGATTTGGCGAGTTCGGGCAGCTTCTCCGGCCCCACCACGATGAGGGCGATCCCCAAGATCAATATGAGTTCCGGCAGTCCGATCCCGAACATATCGAGGCCCTCTGTTCGCTCATTGCCCCGGCCCGCCCCAGGCGAGCCCCTTGGTCGGCCACTCTACGGCATTTGCCCGGCGGTGTCAAGCCGACCGGCGGCTCCGCCGGGCCGCGCCCAAACCACCTGTTTTGCGCGATTGACTTTTGGGCTACCTTTGACTAAGGTGCCCTGTGCCGCCGGCTGGGCGGCAGGAGCGCGGCCGCGGGGCAGATGCAGGCCGCACCATGGACGAACGACGCAGCAAGGAGTGGCACCGATGGCCAACGTGGTGATTGTCGGCACCCAGTGGGGTGACGAAGGCAAGGGCAAGATCGTCGATCTCTTGACCGGCTATGCCGATTACGTGGTCCGCTTCCAGGGCGGCAACAACGCCGGCCATACCCTGGTGGTGGACGGCAAGAAATATGTCTTCCACCTCATTCCCTCGGGCATCCTCTACGAGAACAAGATGTGCTGCATCGCCAACGGCGTGGTGCTCGATCCCGGCGTCCTGCTCGAAGAGATGGATAAGCTGGCAACGAGCGGCCTGCCGGTCAACCCCTCCCGGCTGATGATCAGCGAACGGGCCAACCTCATCATGCCCTACCACAAGATGCTCGACGCGGCGAGCGAATCGGCCTTGTCCAAGGGCAAGAAGATCGGCACCACCGGCCGCGGCATCGGCCCCTGCTACGGCGACAAGATCCTCCGCAAGGGCATCAAGGCGGGCGACCTCCTCGATCCGGAACTCTTCCGCGAGAAACTTGCCGAAAACGTCGAGGAGAAGAACTTCCTCTTCACCCAAAAGTTCGGCGGCGAACCGGTGACGGTGGAGGCCATCTACGACGAGTTCATGCGCCATGCCGAGCGGCTCATGCCCTTCATCGGCAATGTCTCGGTGGCGCTCGATCAGGGCCGCAAGGCCGGCAAGCACATCCTCTTCGAGGGCGCCCAGGGTACCCAGCTCGACATCGACCACGGCACCTACCCCTTTGTCACCTCATCGAACACCATCGCCGGCAATGCCTGCACCGGCAGCGGCTTCGGCCCGTCGCACATCGACTGCGTCATCGGTATCCTCAAGGCCTACACCACCCGGGTGGGCGAAGGCCCCTTCCCCAGCGAACTCTTTGACGCGGTGGGCGACCAGCTCCAGCAGAAGGGCGGCGAGTTCGGCGCCACCACCGGCCGCAAACGGCGCTGCGGCTGGCTCGACGGCGTGATTGCCAACGAGGCGATCCGGCTCAATGGCATCAACGGCCTGGCCATCACCAAGCTCGACGTGCTGAGCGGCCAGCCGACCCTGAAGATGGCCACGGCCTACGACGTGGAAGGGAAAAAGCTCACCGCCACGCCGGCCAACATCAAGCACTTTGCCAAACTGAAGCCGATCTACGAGGAGATGCCGGGCTGGAGCGAGGAGATCGCCAAGGCGCGCAGCATCGACGAACTGCCGGCCAAGGCCCGCGCCTACGTAAAACGGATCGAGGAGTTCACCGAGACCCCGGTCTATATCCTCTCCGTGGGGCCGGGCCGCGAAGAGACCATGCTGCTCAGGAATCCCTTCGCTGCCTGATCCGCGCTCATTCCGCACTGCGACGAAAAAGGGGCATGTCCAATCGACATGCCCCTTTCTTTTTTTCTCTGCTGACGATTCCGGCTAATTCCGGCTCACCATCCGGGCGCCGGCCATCACCTCGGCCATGTCCACCGCGATTTTCGCCAGCATATTGGGCACCACCGGCGCGCCGGTGGAGGGCCGCACCTCCGGGATGCCGAAGGAATCGACCAGCCGGCTCAGCATGCCACTCTCGGGATAATCCATGGGCTGATCGATTGCCTGCTCGATGTACCAGACCGTGTTGCCGGAATGGACATTCAGGAGCCGCATCGAAACGGAAACCCCGCCGCCGCCCATCTCCGTGGCCGCCAGGGCGTAGTTGACCCGGCCGGCCAGCACCAGATCCACCTTGGCCTCTTTGCCGCGGGCCAGGGCTTCATCCAGATCGCCATAGGTGGGGGAAAGCTGCCGCACGACGGGGAAGGCGCGCCTGCCGAGGAGGACGTCCTTGAAGAGGGCCGCCACCCGCGTTCCATAGGCCGGGGCAACGTTCTCCGGCACCTGGAAGGGCAGCACCCCCACCGTTGCCTCCTGGTAGGTGTTCTGCATGGGGTGGACATAGACCACCGGCGAGCCGGTTCGCGGCTCGACATAGAGGGTCGAACGCTGGTCGCGCAACGAACAGCCGACAAGGGCCAGCAGGGTCAACAACGCCACGATACCTGTACGCATATCCCCTCCTACCGCTCCCTGGCGGAAAGCCCGGCATCCTGCAGGCCGGCGGCGGATGCAGCGAGCAGATGATTGATATTGGCGCTCCGCTGGATCTCCACCCCGGCCACGGAAAGCACATCCTGGGAGGCGGCATCGAGGATGCGCACGTTGACGATCACCGACTGCGGGGTCAGGGAATAGGTTCCCACCACGATGCCGTGCACCCGCTGTTCCTTGGCCAGCAGCTTCGCGTCGCGGGTCAGCATCAGTTCGCCGCTGTTGTTTTTGACCAGCACCTCGCTCGCCTTGCGGATCTCCACCACCCCGAAACCGTGGCGGAAAAGACGGGTGGCGAGCGATTCGCTCATGGTCCGACCGAAACGGCTGGTGGCAGAGAGGTCGTCCACCTCGACCATGGTGGTGAGCATGAGGCGCATGCCGGTGGCCCGACCATGGGGGAAGTCACGCGCCAGTTGCTGCGCCACCTCCTCGCCCAGGCCGAAGAAATCAGGGGTCACCACCGAGGCGGTGCCGCCGGTATGGACCGTGGGGGCGCAGCCGGTTGGCAGCGCCAGCAGGAGCGCCAACCCCAGCGACCATTGCCGAAGAATCTTGCCGTGTCGCATCCGCCTGCCTCCTTATTTTTTCCTGAAGGCCCGCACCGCCACCGGGGCCGGGCGGCCGATGGGCATCCCCTCGTCGGCCAGCATGCCGGCCACCACCTGGTCCATGGGCAGTTCCATGGTGGCCGCGGCCAGCACCACGTTGTCGCCGTTCCGCAGCAGCCGGGCATTGAGATAGACCCGGCCCTCGGCCACCGCGTAGGTGCCCACCACCATGGCCTGGGCGTTGTGGATGTAGCCAAGTTCCTTCATGTCCCGCGACAGGCTGTACTCCCCGTGATTCTTGCTCATCAGGATGCCCGGCGTCTTGCGGACGTCCACCACCTCCACCCCGCCGGCCTGCAGTTCGCCGATGAACTGCTCGCCCACGTAGCGCCCCAGGGCCGAGGTGGCGTAGAGGTTGTTCAGGTTGACGAAGGTGCTCACCGCCACGGTGTACTCCTCGGCCACCTCCTCGCGGGCGCTGGCCAGGAGCCTTGCGGCCAGGTCATGCACCGCGCTGGCCAGAGACGCGCTGGCGGTGGCCGGCAAGGCGGCCTGCCCGCCAGGGGTGGGCAACAAACCGCCCCGCATCGCCTGGGGCGAAAAGACCCGTTCGGTGCGATAGACATAATCGGCCGGGATCTCGTGGGGATAGTTGTAGGCATAGGGGCGGTAGGCGGGCGTCCTGACCGGACTCACCGGCGCCGCCGCCTCCTTGCCCTGGGCCGCGTCACGCCCGTCGTCGGCAACCGCTCCCCCCGCAGCCAGCACAGGCAGCAGAAAAAGCCCCCACACCATCACGACACGCCAAGGTATCCGTTTCATCGCACCATCCTCGTCTCAGGGGTTAAAGCGATAGTCGCCGTACGCCGGCTCCAGGCTCTCCCAGGAAGGGCCGAAGGCCGCCACCATCGGGTCGCGGCTGGCATTGCCGGCCTGCCGATAGGGATAGACCACCGGCACATCGGCATTGAGCCGCAGAAGCGGCGAGCCGACCGACATATCCATCTCGACCAGCGAGGAACGCACCCCGCCGGCACAGCCGGCCAGCCCGAGCAACAGCACTGCCACCAACGGAAGTTTTCGCATCGTCTCCTCCTCCTGCCCACCGATTCACCGTCCCGCCGCCACGGTCGTCAAAAATCCGACAGCTCCGCCAGCGACAGAGGGTGGTAAAAAATTCCGCCTCCCGGCAGGGCCCATCGATGCCAGGCCGCCAGGAGACAGCGACCTGGCCATCCCGGCGGGGCGACGAGCCAGCGCTCCGCCCGTTTTCAATGCAGATTCCATGCCACGCCATCCAGACCCAGACCAGGAGCCCCTGCTCCGCCGGCCAACGAAACAAACAACGTTGCGGAATAACTAAAAAAAATAACCACCGGCGCGAAAAAACATTTGCCAAATCGCCCCAGCGTATTATATTTGGCGAGTTTAAGCGACCCCATCACCCGGGGTCGAAACCACCGCCTGGAGGAACCACCGCACATGGCTCGGATCACCGTGGAAGACTGCCTGAAGCAGATCGGCAACGAAAACCGTTTCGCCCTCATCCATCTCGCCGTCAAGAGGGTCAAGCAGCACCGCAAGGGGGCGCCCTTCCTCGTCAAGAGCAAGAACAAGGAGACCGTGGCCACCCTGCGGGAGATCGCGGCCAGCCAGGTCTCGTTCAACAACATCCAGGAATACGACAAGCTGCCGGAACTGAAGCCCGCGCCCGAGACCAGGGAAATCACCACCGAGGCCTTTGACGACTCCACGAACTAGGCATGGAAACCGATTACTACCGGGTACTCGGCGTCTCGCCCGACGCCTCGGCCGACGAGATCAAGAAGGCCTACCGCCAGATGGCCATGAAATGTCATCCGGACCGCAATCCGGGCGACAAGGAGGCCGAGGAGCAGTTCAAGGCCGCGGCCGAGGCGTACGAAGTGCTGGGCGATCTCGAAAAACGTAAGATCTACGACCGCTACGGCGTGTCCGGCCTGCGCGACAGCGGCTACAGCGGTCCCGGCAACTTCGACGACATTTTTTCGGGCTTCAGCGACATCTTCGGCGATCTCTTCGGCATGGGCGGCCGCAGTGCCGGACGCCGTCGCCAGGGGCCGAGCCCGGGCGCCGATCTGCGCTACGACCTCTCCATCAGCTTCATGGAAGCGGCACACGGGGCGGAGAAGGAGATCGAAATCACCCGGCGCGACACCTGCTGGACCTGCGAGGGCTCCGGGCTGCGCCCAGGTCACAAGCCGCAGACCTGCCCCACCTGCCAGGGCCGGGGCCAGGTGCTCCACGCCCAGGGGCCGTTCCGCATCCAGACCAACTGCCCCCACTGCCACGGCCAGGGGGAGATCATCACCGATCCCTGCACCGACTGTAACGGCCAGGGGCTGGTACCCAGGAAGAAGAAGGTATCGCTGAAGATCCCGGCCGGGGTCGATACCGGGGCCCGCATGCGGCTGCGCGGCGAGGGCGAGGGCGGCAGAAAGGGAGGCCACGCCGGCGACCTCTACGTCATCATCTACGTGGAGGCGCACGAGTTCTTCCAGCGCGAAGGGGACGACATCCTCTGCGCCATCCCGATTTCCTTCACCCAGGCCGCCCTGGGTTGCACGCTCAAGGTGCCGACGATCCATGGTTCCCACGATCTCGCCATCCCCGCCGGCACCCAGACCGGCCAGCTCTTCACCATCAAGGGCGAGGGGGTGCCGCACCTCAGGGGACAGGGCCGCGGCAACATGCTCTGCGAGGTGCAGGTAAGGATTCCGACCAAACTGAACAAGAAGCAGAAGGAATTGCTCAAGGAGTTCGACGCTCTCGACGCCAGGGAGAACGAATCGTTTGGCGCCGGCTTCCTGAAAAAGTTCTTTCACTTCTAGGCAGGGCGGGACTATAAGAGAAGAATCGACCAGTGGCCGGCCCTGATGAGCCCGCCGCCTAGAACACCAGGAAGCCACAGGAACAGGGCATGACCGCAAAACGATCCACCTTCACCCATTTCGACGCCGCCGGCAACGCCTGGATGGTCGATGTCGGCGCCAAGGCGGTCACGGCCCGGGTGGCCCAGGCGGCCGGCACGGTGACCATGTCGCCGGAGGCCTTTGCCCAGATGGCGGCCGGCACCATGGCCAAGGGCGACGTGCTCGGCGTGGCGCGCATTGCCGGGATCATGGCCGCCAAAAAGGTGGACGAACTCATCCCCCTCACCCACCCGCTGGCCATCGACCGGGCCGAGGTCAATTTC
Source organism: Thermodesulfobacteriota bacterium (assembly GCA_040756495.1). Classification (GTDB taxonomy): domain Bacteria; phylum Desulfobacterota; class Desulfobulbia; order Desulfobulbales; family Desulfurivibrionaceae; genus JAJZRJ01. Next base: position 6,290 of record JBFLYY010000298.1, read on the forward strand.
CACCTCGACCACGCGCGACACGCGGTGGAGATCGAGGCCACGGTGGGCATCAGCGGCAAGACGGGCGTGGAGATGGAGGCGCTCACCGCGGTGAGCGTTGCGGCGCTCACCATCTACGACATGTGCAAGGCGGTGGACAAGAGCATGACCATCGGCAACATCCGGTTACTCATGAAAACCGGCGGGAAAAGCGGGAGATATCAACGAAACGGGTAGGTGGCGACTCCCCGTTCTGGTATCATGCAAGAAAAGGCGAACTTCAAGGAGCTGTTATCGTGAAACCAAAACAGATTGAACATTTTCGCAAGAAACTTGAGGAGATGAGCCAGCAGCTCCTCAACGAGGCGGATAAGACCATCCACGAGATGACCGACCATAACGACAACTACCCCGACCCCACCGACCGGGCCACGGCCGAGTCGGACCGCAGCTTCGAGTTGCGGATCCGCGACCGCGAGCGCAAGCTGCTGGCCAAGATCAAGGAGGCCATGGAACGGATCGACGAAGGCACCTACGGCGTCTGCGAGGAGTGCGGGGACGACATCTCGGTGAAACGGCTGGAGGCCCGCCCGGTCACCACCCTCTGCATCGAGTGCAAGACCAAGCAGGAAACGCAGGAGAAGGCCCAGAAGGGTTTCTAGGGTTACGCCATGCCAGAACTCCGCAAGGATCCGATCATCGGCCGATGGATTATCATCTCGACGGAGCGGGGTAAGCGGCCGAGTGACTTCATCATCGAGAAAAACCACGTGCGGGGCGGTTTCTGCCCGCTCTGTCCCGGCAACGAAAACACCACTCCGCCGGAAGTGCTGGCCTATGCCGCCTCTCCCGGCCGGGGGGCGAACCAGCCCGGCTGGTCGCTCCGGGCGGTGCCCAACAAGTACCCCGCCCTCATCATCGAGGGCGACCTCAACAAGGAAGGCGAGGGACTCTACGACAAGATGACCGGCATCGGCGCCCACGAGGTCATCATCGAGACGCCGGATCACAGCGAAACCTTCACCCAGCTGCCGCCGGAGCGCATGGTCCAGATCTTCTGGGCCTACCGGGACCGTTTGGTCGATCTTGCCAAGGATCCGCGCTTTCGCTACGTCATGGTCTTCAAGAATTTCGGGGCCGCGGCCGGCGCCTCCCTGGAGCACTCCCACTCCCAGCTCGTGGCCCTGCCCATCGTGCCGCGCATGATCGCCTCGGAACTCGAAGGCAGCCTCTCCTACTACCAGTACAAGGAGCGCTGCGTCTTCTGCGACATCATCAAGCAGGAACTCAGCCAGAGCACCCGCCTCATCGCCGAAAACGAGCGCTTCATCGCCATCGTGCCCTTTGCCCCGCGCTCGCCCTTCGAGATGTGGATCATGCCGAAGCGGCACGCCTCCTCCTTCATGACCGCCGACGACGAGACCTTCCGCCAGCTCGCGGCAATTTTTTCCGAGTGCATGCGGCGGCTGAACAAGTGCATGCCCGACGTGCCGTACAACTTCGTGCTGCACGGTGCCCCGCTCAGGTCGCAGCCGCTGGACCACTACCACTGGCATTTCGAGATCATGCCCAAACTGACCACGGTCGCGGGCTTCGAGTGGGGTTCCGGCTTCTACATCAATCCGGTGCCGCCGGAAGAGGCGGCGCGCTTCCTGCGGGAAGCTGCCATCTAACCGCCAACAACGCTGGCCAGGAGACGCTCCGATGCGAAAAATCCTGCTTGTGGACGACGAAGAGAGCATCCATCTCCTCTATCGCGAGGAACTGGAGGAGGCGGGCTATGAGGTTCACTCCGCCCTCACCGGCGAGGAGGCCCTCGAAAAACTCAACATCATCGCCCCGGACCTCATCATCCTCGACATCAACATGCCGGGCATGAACGGCATCGAGGCCCTGCGCCGCATCAAGGAGATCAAACCCAAGGTGCCGGTGATCCTCTGTTCCGCCTACCAGGAGTTCAAACAAGACCTTGCGTCCTGGGCCTCCGACGAGTACATTGTCAAATCTTCCAATCTGGACGAATTGAAGGCGGCGGTCAGGAAGCATCTCTCGTAACCCGCCCTGGCTGCACAAGACCGCGAGTATTTTGCGGCCCGCCCGCTTCTGCCGGCGGGCCGCTCTTTTTTGCCAAAGGACGCCATGAAGGACATCCAGGGCCAGCGCGATCACCGGCGCATCAACATCAAGAAGGTGGGGGTCAAGAACATCTCCTACCCCATCACCCTGCGGGACAAGGCCCGGAGCATCCAGCGCACCGTGGCCACGGTCAACATGTACGTCAACCTGCCCCACCACTTCAAGGGCACCCACATGAGCCGCTTCGTGGAGATCCTGAACCGCTTCCACGGCGAGATCACCCTGGCGAGCTTCCACCTGATCCTCGAAGAGATGAAGGAGCGCCTCCAGGCCGAGGCGGCGCACATGGAGATCGAATTTCCCTACTTCCTGAAGCGCAACGAGGCAAACGCCATCGGCATCAGCGAATACCGCTGCCGGATGCACGGCTCCCTCGAAGTGAAGGATGACCTGGTGCTCACCGTGCGGGTGCCCATCGCTCCGCCGCAGCCGAGCCAGCCCGAGGCGGGCATGCCCCGCTCCCTGGGCCACTGGGGGGTGGCGGAGGTGGCCCTGCGCTGCCGCCACTTCATCTGGATCGAGGATCTCATCGATACCATCGAGGCGGTCACCCGCCACGACCTCTGCTGGCCCGCCGACTCCCAGAGCGAATGCACCCTGGCGGTGGAGGGACTGACCAAGGCCATCGGCGCCAAACTGGCCAGCCACCCGCACATCCAGTGGTTCTCGGTGCGGGTCGAGAATCTCGCCGCCGGCTTCAACACCTTTGCCCTGCTGGAGTGGCCGAAGAAGCAGAACCTGCCACGGACCACCCACTAACACCACCCGGAAGAGCCGCCATGACGCACGAACTCCTCTTTGAAATCGGCACCGAAGAAATCCCGGCCAGCTACCTGATGCCAGCGGTGGCCAGCCTCAAGGAGAACCTCACCCGCCGCCTGGGCGAACTGGGGCTCACCTTCGGCGCGGCGCGGACCGCCGTTACCCCGAGGCGCCTTGCCATCTCGATCCGCGACCTGGCGGCGCGCCAGCCCGACCGGGTGGAAGAGGTGCTGGGGCCGCCCAAGAAGGCCGCCTTCGACGCCAATGGCCAGCCGACCAAGGCGGCCATGGGCTTTGCCCAGTCGCGGGGCGTTGCCATGGAGGCGGTGGAGGTGGTGGCCACCCCCAAGGGCGAATACCTCATGGTCCGCGTCGAGCAGCCGGGCAAACCGACCCCGGAACTCCTCTCCGCACTCCTTCCCGAGGTGGTGCACGCCATCCCCTTCCCCAAATCGATGCGCTGGGGCAGCGGCAGGATCCACTTCGCCCGTCCCATCCAGTGGCTGCTTGCCCGCTACAATGGCCAACCCGTTTCGCTCCAGCTCGACGGTCTTGAGAGCGGGGGCTGCACCTACGGCCACCGCTTCATGGCGCCGCACGCCCTGGAGCCGAAAGACTTTGCCGCCTACCTCGACACCCTCCGCGCCGCCCAGGTGGTGGCCGATCCGGCGGAACGGCGCGAGGCGGTGAAGGCCGAGATCACACGGGCCGCCGAAGGGATCGGCGGCCGCATCCTGCCCGACGAAGAACTGATCGACACGGTCACCAACCTGGTGGAAAAGCCGCATGCCATCTGCGGCACCTTCGAGGAGCGCTTCCTCGCCCTGCCCCGGGAGGTGCTCATCACCTCCATGCGCGAGCATCAGAAATACTTCGCCGTGGTGGATGAAAAGGGCAGGCTCATGCCCCACTTCGTGGCGGTGAACAACACCAGGGTCAAGGATCCGGTGCTTGGCGCCGACGGCCACCAGCGCGTGATCCGCGCCCGGCTCGAGGATGCCTTCTTCTTCTTCCGCGAGGACCAGCACCGCACCCTGGCCGACCGGGTGGCCGACCTCTCCGGCGTGATCTTCCAGGCCAAGCTCGGCACCATGGCGGAAAAGACCGACCGGGTGGTCACCCTGGCCGGGGAACTCGCCGCGGCCCTCGCCCCGGAACTGACCGAAACGGTGAAACGGGCGGCCCTCCTCGCCAAGACCGATCTCCTCACCAACATGGTGGGCGAGTTCCCGACGCTCCAGGGCAGCATCGGCCGCGATTACGCGCTCCTGAACGGCGAGCCGGCCGCGGTGGCCACGGCCATTGCCGAGCACTATCTGCCCATGCGGGCCGGCGGCGAACTGCCGCAGGAGATGGCCGGAACCATCGTCGGCATCGCCGACCGCCTCGACACCCTGGCGGGCTACTTCGGCATCGGCCAGAAGCCCACCGGCACCGCCGACCCCTTTGGCCTGCGCCGCCAGGCCCTGGGCCTTCTGCACCTCATCCAGGGCAAGGACATTGCCCTTTCCCTTGCTGCCTGGCTCGACCGGGCCATCGCCCTCTATGACGGCCGGCTTTCCGAACCGCCGGCCGCGGCAAAGGCCACGGCCCTCGACTTCATCAAGGGCCGCTTCCTGAACGACCTCACCGGCCAGGGGATACCCGTCGAGGCGGTGGAGGCGGTGGTCTCGGTGGCGTTCGACGACGTGGTCGATTGCCGCCGCCGGATTGAAGCCCTCATCGCCATCAACGCCCAGCCCGCCTTTGCCCTCTTGGCCGGCGCCTTCAAACGGGTGAACAACATCATCAAGGAAAACAGCGACAGCCGCATCGACGAGGCTGTGCTTGCCGAGGCGGCGGAACGGGATCTCCACACCGCGCTGCGCGCCATCGAGGCCGAGGCCGCCCCGCTCCTGGCGGCCAAGGAGTACGAACAGGCCCTGGCCGTGATCCTCAAGATGAAGGAGCCCATCGACACCTTTTTCGACAAGGTGATGGTCATGGCCGAGGATGCCAGCGTGCGCCGCAACCGTCTGGCGCTCCTTACCGCCATTGCCGGCCTCTTCCGCAGGGTGGGGGATTTCTCGAAGATGTACGCTTTGAATCAGCAGTAGGAGCCGCTTGAGCGGCGATTTCCTCCGGTATCGCGGCCAAAACCGCTCCTGCGGTTCGCATGGCGGTTGCCGGATTGCCGGAGAAGCGAGACAGAGAGCCAGGCACCGGCAGGAATCAGGGAAAATTCAGGAACGGGGTTCGATGATGCCTTGGGCCATGAGGGCATCGACCACCTCGTGCAACGGCAGCCCCACCACGTTGCTGTAGGAGCCCTTGATTTCGCGGACCAGAAACGCCCCTTTGCCCTGGATGCCGTAGGCACCCGCCTTATCGAGCGGCTCGCCGGTGGCCACATAGGCGGCGCAGACCGCGTCGGGAAAATCGCCGAACCGCACCTCGCTCCGCACCACGCCCGTCATCACCGCTTTTCCCCGCATGAGACAGAAGCCGGTCCACACCGCATGCCAGCGGTTGCGCAGAAGCTTGAGCAACCGTACCGCATCGGCCGCATCGCTCGGTTTCCCGAGGATCTCCCCCTCCACTTCGACAATGGTGTCGGCGGCCAGCACCCAGGCCCCGGGCCGCGTTTCCGCCACGGCCCGCGCCTTCTCCTCGGCCAGGCGGCGAACAAAGACCGCGGGCAATTCGCCGGGTTTAAGCGTCTCGTCCACGTCCGCCGGCTGCACCACAAAGTCGAGCCCCAGTTCGTGGAGAAAGCGCTGCCGCCGCGGCGAGGCCGAGGCAAGTACCAGCTCGGCCACGGTATGGAAGCAGGAATGGACCACCTTTCAGGCGCGGATCGAGTAGCCGCCATCCACGACGATGGTCTGGCCGTGGATCATGCTGGCCAGCTCGCTGCAGAGGAAGAGGGCCACGTCGGCCACGTCGTCCGGGGTGGTGAGACGGCCGAGCGGGGTGCGGGCAATGGCGCCATCCAGGATCTGCTGGCGGTTGGGGAACTTCTTCAGCGCCTCGGTATCCACGGCGCCGGCGCTGATGGTGTTGACGTTGATCCCCTTCGGCCCCAACTCCACGGCCAGGTGGCGCACCAGGGATTCCAGCGCCGCCTTGGAGGCGCCCACCGCCGTATAGTTCTCGATGGCCCGCACCGCGCCCATGCTGGAGACCGCCATGATGCGGCCGCCTTCGGGCATGAGAGGCACCGCCTGCTGGGTGAGCGTCAGGAGCGCCCGGGCATTGATGTCCATGGCCCAGTTCCAGTGGCGGGCGGAGAGTTCCATGGCCGGCTTCAAGACCCCGGAGGCGGCGTTGCTCACCAGAAAGTCGATGCGGCCGAACTCGGCGCCGATCTGGTCGAACATGGCGCGGACGTCGTCGTCCTCGGCCACGTTGGCCTTGACCACCAGGCACTTGACCCCCAGCTCTTCGATCTGGGCCGCGGTCTGCTCGGCATCCTGCCGATGACGCACGTAGTTCACCACCAGATCGACCCCGTTTGCCGCGAGCTTCAAGGCAATCGCCTTGCCGATGCCCCGCGAGCTGCCGGTAATGAGCGCCACCTTCCCCCCTAAATCATACATGGTCGGACTCCTCATGTTTGTCTGTCGTGTGCGTGCCAGGCGCCCCCATCAGGCGCATCGTTCGCCGATTGTATAAGACTCGGGCCGGAAAGACAAGGGCCGGCCACGCCTTTCTCGCCGGCGGCCGGGCAACGAGAGGATCAGGCCAGCCTCCGTCTGCGGCCTTTTCCCTCCCCTTCCTGGCGGGGAAAGGTGAAACGTTGCCGGTACCTGGCGGGTGACAGGCCGTACTGCCGCCGGAACAGCCGCCGGAACGACGACAGGTCGCCGTAGCCGACCTCGACCACGATCTCCTCCAGCGGGAGCTGGGTGTTTTCCAGCCGCTCCTGCGCCTTGCCCAAGCGGAGCCTCTGCAGATAGCCAAGGGGTGAATCGCCCGTTGCCGCCCGGAACCGCCGCTGGAGGGTGCGCGGGCTCAGGTGGACCCATGCCGCCATCTCCGCCAGGGAAAGGGGTTTGGCGAACTCCCTTTCCAGGCGGTGCTGGACGGCGAGCACCGCGCCGTCCCTGTGGTCGAGGATCGGGGCAAAGGAGGAGAAACAGGATTGCTGGCGGGAGCCGACATCCAGGAGAAAATATTTGCCGAGGGAAACGGCGATGGCGCCGCCGAAGAAACGGCCGATCAGGGCGAGGGTCAGATCCATCCAGGCAGAGATGCCGCCGGCGGTCACGATGTCCCCCTCGTCCACCAGCAGCCGCTCCGGCTGCAACCGAATGGCGGGGAACGCCCTTTGGCACCCTTCCGCCAGCAACCAATGGGTGGTGGCAGCCCTGCCATCCAGGAGGCCGGTGGGGGCCAGGACGAAAATCCCGGCGCAGGCCGAGGCGAGAACGCAGCCGTGGCCGTGCTGCCGCCGCAGCCAGGCTACCAACGCCGGCGGCGGAACCGGAGGCTGCGGCTCGATGGAGGGCGGGACGAAAAGCAACTGAAAAAGGTCGGATGGCAAGGCGGCCGGCGAGACCTGCTCCACCCCCTCGATGGCGATCCCGTGCCGCGCCACGGCGACTCGCAGCATCTCCCCGATGCCGTGAAGGGCCGACTGCATGACACCCTCATATGCCAGGATCGCGATGCGCATTGTGTCGTTTTTCACCCCAATTATGTCGGCTGCGCCACTCGCGAGTATGCCTCATTTCCGCTACGCTGACCACAGGTTTTCCCACAGGATTGCCAACCACCAAGCCAAAAAAAGGAGACCCCATGAAGACGGCGCTTCTCGTGATCGACATCCAGAACGACTATTTCCCCGGCGGCCGCATGCCCCTGGAGAACATGGAGGCAGCAGCCACGAACTGCCAGGCCCTGCTCACCACCTGCCGTGCGCGGCAGGTGCCGACCTTTCTCGTCCAGCACCTCTTTCCCGCGCCGGACGCCCCCTTCTTCGCCCCGGCCAGCAAGGGAGCGGAACTCCACCCCTCCGTCGCCCCCACGGCCCGGGACAAGGTCATCGTCAAGCAACGGATCAACTGCTTCCTCGGCACCGGCCTCCTGGAGGAACTGCGACAGCTTGGCGCCGGAGAACTCGTCATCTGCGGGGCCATGAGCCACATGTGCGTTGACGCCGCGGTGCGGGCGGCCGCCGACCTCGGCTTCCGGTGCACCGTGGCGCACGACGCCTGCGCCACCCGCGCCCTGGCGTTCAACGGCGTCGCCATC
>JBFLYY010000299.1:0-7454 GCA_040756495.1 Thermodesulfobacteriota bacterium
TATTTCGAAGGGGCGGCCCAAGGGTTGCAGGCAGGGGCGCCCGTGGTCTTCCTCGGGGTCAAGGTGGGCACGGTCAAGCGCATCCAGCTCGGGCTCGATGCCGAGAATCGCCGTTTCATGGTGCCGGTCACCATCGAGGTCGAGGCCAACACGGTTCAGTCTCCCCATGGCACACAGGTGGACCTGCGGGACCGCGATACCATCCGGCAGCTGGTGGAGCGGGGATTGCGCGGCCAGCTGAAGATGCAGAGCCTGCTCACCGGCCAGTTGTACGTCGATCTCGATTTTCACCCCGACAAGCCCGCCCGTTTCGTCGCCCGCGACCCGGAGGTCAGCGAAATCCCCACCATCCCCTCGGCCACGGAAGAGCTTGCCGCCAGGCTGGAAGGCTTTCCCATGGAGACCTTTCTCGCCGACCTTGCCGCCATCGGCCAGTCGCTCAATACCATCCTCTCCGCCGAGGCGACGAAAAAGATCCCGGTACGACTGGAGGCGACGCTTGCGCACCTGGAATCCCTGAGCGCGACGCTGGCAGGCGACGGCGGCCCCGCCCTCACCGAGATGCGCGCGGCGGCCGAGGCGGTTCGGGCCGCGATGGTCAAAATCGGCGGGGTGGCCGAGGCTGGCTCCCCCATGGTCGCAAGCCTGGGCAAGGCCGGCGACGAACTGGCCAGGACGGCGCAGGCCCTGCAAGGGCTGGCCGGAGAAGATTCGCCCACCGTGCAGCACCTCAACACGGCACTCCAGGAAATCAGCCGCGCGGCCCGGGCCCTGCGTCTGTTGGCCGAAACCCTGGAACAACACCCGGAGGCGGTTCTCCGGGGGAAACGCCCCGAAGGGGAAGAGCCATGAAAAAGAGACCCGGCAAAGGAAAGGGCCACCTCCTGCTCCTGGTGGCCTGCGCCTTCATCCTGGCGGGCTGCGCACGCACGGCGCCGGTCCGCTATTATCAGCTCTCGGCCCTGACCGCCCCCATCGGCCAGGGTGCCGTTGACGCCGTGATCGGCATCGGTCCGGTGCGGTTGCCGGAATATCTGGACCGGCCCCAACTGGTCTCCCGCCTCACGGCCACCCGGCTCCACCTGGCGGAGAGCCATCGCTGGGCCGAGCCCCTTGCCGAGAACATCCCCAGGGTGATGGGAGAAAACCTCTCTTCCCTGCTGGGCACGGACCACATCCTCCTCCACCCGTGGCCAGCCTCCAGGAGCACCGATTACCAGCTCCTGGTCGAGATACTCCACTTTGAAAACGAGAACAACGGGGCGGCCCGACTGGTTGCCCTCTGGTCGGTCAAGGGAAAGGAGGGCGGCTGCGTCGTGCCGGAAAGGCGGAGCAGCCATCTGATTCCCGCGACGAGCCAGGGCCGGGAGGGGCAGGTTGACGCTCTGAACGAGGCACTGGGACGTTTTTGCCGGGAGGTTGCGGAGGCATTGAGGCCGCTGCTCCCTGCCGCCGCCGGGTCGCGCTGATCGGATATCGCCCCCGGCCTTCTTGCCCGGACCAGGCCAGCGCCTTCGTTTTCCCGGGGAACCGTTACGCCATGCAATCCGGCGGCGGCAGGGAGCAGGAGGCAGGCATCAGGAGGAAGGAACAGCGGCGTAAGGGGAACCCCGCAGCCATTCCTCGAATTCCTTTGCGGGCATGGGTTTGCAGATGTGATACCCCTGGGCCAGGTCGCAGTTCAAGGCCTGCAACCGCGCCATGCTTTCGGCCGACTCGACGCCCTCGGCAATGACCTCAAGGCCCAGATTGTTGGCCAGATCGATGATGGCCCGCACGATCACCTCGTCGTTTTCGTCCCGGAGCATGTTTCTGACAAAGGACTTGTCGATCTTCAACTCTTCGGCGGGCAACTGCTTGAGGTAGGCCAACGACGAATAGCCGGTGCCGAAATCGTCGATGGAGAGCTGCACGCCCAGAGCATGCAGGTTCGAGATGACCTCGTAGGTGAGGTCCGGATTGAGCATCATGCTCGACTCGGTGATTTCCAGCATCAGCCCCTCCGGCGCCAGGCGATACGCCAGGAGCAGATCCTTGATCAGGAGCGGCACGGCAAGATCCTGCAGATCCTTGATCGAAAGGTTGACGGAAACGGAGAGGGAAAGACCGGCGTCGCGCCAGGCAGCCCGCTGGGCAAGGGCGGCCTTGAGCACCCACTTGCTCAGGGAACGGATGATGCCGCCCTGTTCCGCCAGGGGAATGAACTGCTCCGGCAGCAGGATGCCCAGTTTCGGATGCTGCCAGCGGAGCAGCGCCTCGACGCCATGAATCCGATGGCTCCTGACATCGATCTTGGGCTGAAAACAGAGGAAAAGCCCCTCGTCCTTCCGGATCGCCTCGCGGAGATCGGCCAGCAACACCAGGCGGTTGAGGGTGAACTGATCCTGGGCCACGTCGTAGAGGGCGTAATGGTGTTCGGCCTTCTTGGCCGCGTACATCGCCACATCGGCGTGCTGGAGCAGGGTGTCGCTGTCCTCGCCGTGGACGGGATAGATGGCGATGCCGATACTGATGCCGATGTTGAGGCTGTGCCCCTCGATGACGAACGGCTGCTGGAGCGCCTCGGCAATCTTGCCGGCAACGATCTTGGCCTGCTCCGCATCCGCCATCATGGCCACGGAAAATTCGTCGCCGCCCAGTCGGGCCAGGGTATCGGATTCACGAATGACCCCCTGCAGCCGCTCCGCCACCTTCTGCAGGAGAAAATCGCCGTAGTGGTGGCCCAGGGCATCGTTGATCTCCTTGAAGCGGTCGAGATCCATGACCAGGATCGCCAGCGGATGCAGTTCACGCCTGGCCTGCAGAATCAACTGCTTGATGCGCTCCAGCAAAAGAACCCGGTTGGGCAGGCCGGTGAGATCGTCGTGGAGGGCATTGTGCCGCTCCAGGGCGGCGATCCGGTTGATGTTGTCGATGGCGGAGCGGCTGAGGCGGACCACGACGACCACGAAGATGCTGCCGCCGAAGAGGATGAGCGCGACGACCAGGTCGTCCAGGGTGATGGCGGCACGGAACAGGGAATAGCAGAAGGTGGCGTAGCCGGCGATGAAAAAATGGATCAGGACAAAGAGGATATTCCAGCCAAGGCGATTTTGCCTGTCCAACAGGCAGATCTGGTGCGCCGGGTGCAAGACGCTGGCCAGCAGAAGAATACCGACAGCGACCATGGCAACAGGAAAAATCGGCTGGATCATCGAATGGGCAGGCCCCGGTTTTTACGTTGTGGTTTCCAGCCAGCAAGGAACACCCGGCCTTTCTACCCAAGCTAGCCAATACGCCTCGCCTGGGTCAAGCGGAAAAACGCGACCCCTCTTCAGGGCGCGCCATGACAACGAAGTTGCGCTCCGGGCAGAGCCTCTTCCGTGACCGTAGAGACAAGGCTGTGTTCGTCTGCCGCGGCGGGACCGGCAGCCGGCCAAGGCCTGCCGCAGGGGTTCGGGCTTGCCGATACCCTGGAAAGACTGACGCTGCATTTCCTTGCCGAGGGCGTTGCGGCGCAGAGGCATCTTTATGCATCGAATTGCAAAATGGTCAAGACTTTTCGGCAAAACAACGCAGAATAGTCGAGTTCTTGCCAAACGGGTGCGCTCGCTTCCCTGCCCTTGAATATTCCGCGTAAAAACGCTATAACCACGCTTTACTTGAGATGCCGCGCAACGCGGGAAAGAACCCCGCGAGAACAAGGAGATACGCACATGTCGGAAGTCAGGGTCCGTTTCCCACCCAGCCCCACGGGGTACCTGCACATCGGCGGCGCCCGCACCGCCCTCTACAACTGGCTCTTTGCCAAGAAGCACCACGGCAAGCTGGTGCTCCGCATCGAGGATACCGACGCCGAGCGCTCTACCCAGGAGTCGATCCAGGGCATCATCGACGGCCTGACCTGGCTCGGCATCACCTGGGACGAGGGCCCCTACTTCCAGTCCGAACACGCGGCCGAGCACGTGGCCGCGGCCAACCAGCTGCTCGCCTCGGGCCACGCCTACAAGTGCTTCTGCACCAAGGAGGAGCTGGACGCCAAGCGGGAAAAGGCCCAGGCCAACAAGGAAGACTACAAGTACGACGGCACCTGCCGCAACCTCACGCAGGATCAGGTCGCGGCCAGGGAGGCCGAGGGACTGGCGGCGGTGATCCGCTTCAAGGTGCCGCGCAACGAGGGCAAGGTCGGCTTTAACGACGCGGTTTACGGCCGGGTGGAGCGCGCCTATGCCGACATCGAGGACTTCGTGGTGGTCCGTTCCAACGGCCTGCCCCTCTATCTCTTGTGCAACGTGGTGGACGACATCCGCGACCGCATCAGCCACGTCATCCGCGGCCAGGACGGCCTGGTGAACACCCCGCGCCAGATTCTCATCTACCAGGCCCTGGGCGCGCCGCTGCCGACCTTTGCCCACATGCCGCTGACCCTGGACCTCCAGAAGGCCAAGATCTCGAAGCGCTCCCACGGCGAGATCGTGGCGGTGCAGTTCTACCGCGACCACGGCTTTCTGCCCTGGGCCCTGGCCAATTTCCTGGTGCTCCTGGGCTGGTCGCCAGGGGACGACCGGGAGATCTTCTCCCGCGAGGAACTCATCGAGGCCTTTTCGCTCAGCGGCATCACCCGCTCCAACTCCATCTTCAACTACCGCAAGGATGACCCCAAGTTCTTCACCGACCCCAAGGCACTGAACATCAACGCCCACTACCTGCGCACCCTGCCCATTGAGGAGATCGCGCCGCTGGTGCAGAAGGAACTGGAGAAGGCGGGCATCTGGGATGCTGCCTACGCGGGCGAGAAAAAGGCGTGGTTCCTCCGGACCCTGGAACTCATCCGCGAGCGTTTCCACACCCTCACCGACTTTGCCACCCTGGGCCGCGCCTACTTTGCCGACGATTTTGCCATCGACGAACAGGCCCTGGCCAAGAACGTCCTCAAACACCCGGAATTGAAGGAACTGCTCCCCGAGCTGGCCGACCGGTTCGAGGCCCTGCCGCAACTCACCGCCACCGAGGCGGAGCGGGTGGCCCGCGAGTTTGCCGAGGCCAAGGGCATCAAGCCGGGGCTGCCGATCAACGCGGCCCGGGCGCTCATCACCGGCCAGATCAAGGGACCGAGCATGTTCGAACTCTTCGAGCACATCGGCAAGGAACGGGTTGTCAAACGGCTACGCCGCGTGGCACAATACTGCAACTGAGTGAATACCAGAATGGCCACGAAACCCACGAAAGACACGAAAAGTTACTGAACGCACCCCGAGGGCCGATGCCAGCGAGCGGCCGAAAACGCGACGAGCAGCGTGTTCCGAACGCGGTCCATCGATACCGCGGCCTTTGGGCGCCGATACAACTTTCGTGTTTTTTCGTGTGATTTCGTGGCAAAAATTTTCTTTACGAGACGCCGACCATGAGCAGCGACGCCGCACCGTCCAGGGACTTCATCCGTAAGATCATCGACGAGGATCTCGCCTCGGGCAAGCATACCGAGGTGGTGACCCGCTTTCCGCCCGAGCCCAACGGCTATCTCCACATCGGCCATGCCAAGTCGATCTGCCTCAATTTCGGCCTGGCCCTGGAGTTTGCGAACTCCCGCTGCCACATGCGCTTCGACGACACCAACCCCTCGAAGGAAGAAGAGGAGTACGTCCAGTCGATCCTGGCGGATGTCCAGTGGCTTGGCTTTACCTGGGGCAACCACCTCTACTTTGCCTCGGACTACTTCGACAAGATATACGAATACGCCGAGCACCTGATCCAGACCGGCAAGGCGTACGTCTGCGACCTCACTGCCGACGAGATCCGCGAATACCGCGGGACGCTGACCGCGCCGGGCAAGGAGAGCCCCTACCGCAACCGCAGCGTGGAGGAGAACCTCGACCTCTTCCGCCGCATGCGGGCCGGCGAGTTCCCGGACGGCTCACGGGTGCTGCGCGCCAGGATCGACATGGCCTCGGGCAACATCAACCTGCGCGATCCGGTGCTCTACCGCATCCTGCGCGCCACGCACCACCGCACCGGGGATGCGTGGTGCATCTACCCGATGTACGACTACACCCACCCGATCTCGGACGCCCTCGAAGGAATCACCCACTCCCTCTGCACCCTGGAGTTCGAGGATCACCGACCCCTCTACGACTGGACCCTGGACCACCTGCCGGTGCCCTGCCACCCGCGGCAGATCGAGTTCGCCAGGCTCAACCTCGCCTATACGGTGGTGAGCAAACGAAAGCTCATCAAGCTGGTGCAGGACGGTTATGTCTCCGGCTGGGACGACCCGCGGATGCCGACCATCTCGGGCATCCGGCGCCGGGGCTACACCCCTGCCGCGATCCGCACCTTCTGCGAGCGTATCGGGCTGGCCAAGAACGACAGCGTGGTGGACATGGCGCTCTTGGAGCACTGCATCCGCGAGGATCTGAACGAGCGGGCGCCCCGCGCCATGGCCGTCTTGCAGCCGCTCAAGGTGGTAATCACCAACTATCCGGAAGGAAAAACCGAGAACCTCGTGGCCCAGAATCACCCGCAAAAGCCGGAGATGGGGGAACGCACCGTGCCCTTTGGCCGGGAGATCTACATCGAACAGGAAGACTTCATGGAGAACCCGCCCAAGAAGTTCTTCCGCCTGGCCCCGGGCCAGGAGGTGCGGCTGCGCTACGCCTACTTCATCAAGTGCGAGGAGGTGGTGAAGGATGCGGCCGGAAACATCATCGAACTCCGCTGCACCTACGATCCGGCCACCATCGGCGGCTCCGCCCCGGACGGCCGCAAGGTGAAAGGCACCATCCACTGGGTCTCGGCGGCGCACGCGGTATCTGCCGAAATCCGCCTCTACGACCGCTTGTTCACCAAGGAAAACCCGGACGATGTCGAGGAGGGCAAGGACTTCCGCGCCTCCATCAACCCGGAGTCGCTGACGATCCTCAGTGGTTGCCTGGTGGAACCAGGCCTGGCCAACGCGGCCCCGGAGCAGGGCTTCCAGTTCGAGCGCCAGGGCTACTTCTGCACCGACCGCCGCGACTCCCGGCCCGGCCATCTCGTCTTCAACCGCACCGTCACCCTGCGCGACTCCTGGGAAAAAGCGAAGGATAAATAGGAAAGGCAAAGGGCAAAAGGCAAAAAGAATCGAATCATCAATCTGTTTTGCCTTTCCCCTTTTGACGGTTGCCGTCTGCTAGCGGTTGCCTGCTAAGAATTCCCCAAACAGCTCCACATCGTGGGCGCTGCCGATGATGAGCGGCACCCGCTGGTGCAGCTCCTCCGGCGCGATGTCGAGGATGGTGCGGCCGTCGTCGGTGATGGCGCGGCCTCCGGCCTGCTCGGCCAGGAAGGCGAGCGGTGCCGCCTCGTAGAGGAGGCGCAGCTTGCCGTGGGGCTTGGCCGGGTTTTTGTGGTCGCGCGGGTAGAGAAAGATGCCGCCGGCAATGAGGTTCCGGTGGAAATCGGCCACCAGGGAGCCGATGTAGCGCGCGCTGTAGGGG
>JBFLYY010000300.1:0-2133 GCA_040756495.1 Thermodesulfobacteriota bacterium
GGACAGGGCCACGAGATCGAGCCCTGGCGAGGTCTCGCCCGTGGCCATGAAGTGGTTCGCGATCTTGCGGATCGGGTGGTGGCCTTGGGCGATGTGCAGGAGCAGGTCGTCGTCCAGGGCGCTGATGGCGTCGAAGCAGCGGGCCAGCGCCGCGTTGTGGCGGACAAGCCCCTCGCCGTCGAGCCCCACCACCAGCTTGTCGAGATAGGCCAAGAGCCCTTCGGCGCCGTAATGGAGCAGGGCCTCGTTCTTGGCCGAATCGGCAATGGCGGCGAGAAAGAGGCTGCAAAAGCGTTCGGCCGCCACCGGGCCGTTGGCGTGGCGGCGATAGTGGTCCAGGTTTTTGAGGACAAAAGAACGGAGCTTGGGCAGGATCAGCTTCCAGTTGCGGAAAGGGTGGCTGACTTCCAGCAGCACTTCATGGAGGGCGTCGTGGATGCCCTTGTAGTCGGCCACCGTGGTCAGCAGCACCTCATATTCCGGGGCAATGACCACCTCCCCCACCGCGGTTTCCAGCAGGTTGGCGCGCAGGGCGTCGGAGTCAAGGGGCGGTGAGGTGGGGTCGGTGGTCATTACGCTCCTTGGGGAGTTAGACTGCGGTTCGGGGGGTCACACATGGGTGGGTGCCGCTGTGAGCTTGACGCCCAAGGCGTGGATGATCTTGAGTACCGTGTCGTAGCGAGGCTTGGCGCCAGGGGTCAGCGCCTTGTAGAGGCTTTCGCGGCCGAGGCCGGTCTCCTTGGCCAACTGGGTCATGCCGCGGGCACGGGCCACATCCCGCACCGCGACCAGGAACAAATCCGGGTTCGGATCGTCCAGCGCGGCAGTCAGGTATTCCGCGATGGTTTTTTCGTCGGTCAGATAGTCGGCCGCGTCAAAGGGGGCGAATTTCGTCATGGCATGCTCTCCTGCTTTACTCTCCGCGCCATCTCCAGGGCTCGCGTGATGTCCCGCTTCTGGCCGGACTTGTCGCCGCCCAGCAAGAGGAGATAGACAACCTCGCCGCGCTGCATGAAATAGAGGCGATACCCTGGCCCGACATGAATGCGCATTTCGGAAACGCCTTCCCCCACGGGCTGGCAGTCCCCGAAGTTCCCTGCCTCGGCGGCCCGTATGCGATGGATGATCCGCGCTCGGCCGATGGAGTCCTTGAGTGCGGCGAGCCAAGCATCGAATTCGTCAGAGCGGAGGAAGGTTTTCATCTATTGTATCCGAATAGATACATCCGGTCAAGGGGAACGATGCCTTGCCTCCCAAGCCCAGCGCGCCACGGTTGCCGGAGGCTTTCAGTGCCCGTGGCCGTGGGCGGCCGGGGGTGCGTGGTGTTCGGCAGGGCCTTCGGCATCCTGCTGCAGGCGTTCCACGTAGTGGGTGAACTCGATGTACGCCGCAACAAACTCCCGCCCGGCCGCAACACTCTCGTCCTTGTGGTGCGCAGTGGCTGCCGCCCGCTCGTAGCGGCTTTTGATGCCAGTGGCCACCGCCTCGGTGACCATGTGCACCAGCGCGTCGGGCGAGCCGCTGGCCAGCGCCTTGTCGGCCTCGGCCACCACCGGCTCGACGGCGCCGGCTGGCTTCAGGCCGGTAAAGGGAGCCCCTTCGCCCGCCCGGTGGATTTTGACCAGGGCGGCAAAGAAGCGGTGTTCCGCAGCCTCGGCGTTCTTCTTGCCTTTGGCCGCCAGCGCCGAGGCAAAGGCCGCGCGCACCGTTTTTTCATCTTTCTGTTGCACCCACTTGAGCACCGGCGTGACATCGTTGGCTGCCAGGGCCTTCCGGGCATCCTGCACGACCGGGCCGTCCATGGTGTCGCAGTGGGCCGCGGCAGAGCCGCACACCCCAAGGGTAAGCGTTGCCGCGAGGCCGATGGCCACAACATTCCGCGTCCAACCGCACTGTTTCATGGCGGCCCCTCCTTTCAGGCTGTGAGGTCTTTCTTGATCTGCTCGAATTCTTCCTTTGAGATTTCTCCCCTGGCATAGCGTTTCTTGAGGATGTCCAGGGCAGACTCCTGGCCCTGGCCGCCCCGCCGCCCGAAGAGCAGATAGAGCACCGCGACGATGAGAATGATCACGAAGAAAGGCATCATGAGCGGGACCCTGGGGGGGGGGGGGGGGGGGGGGGGGGGGGGGGGGG
>JBFLYY010000301.1:0-12955 GCA_040756495.1 Thermodesulfobacteriota bacterium
TTTCGATACAATCGGCTTACCTCGACTCTCATGACCTCAACTTCTCGAACCGCCCGGTGCGGACCCGCATGCCGGGTGGTGTGGGAGGGGAGCGGTCAGGATTCCTGACCGTCCCCTATCCCGATTGATGTGCCCCGAGAGAACCTGGTACCCAAAGAACCATTCCCTTTGGGTGGGGTTTTCTTATGCCGAAGGCCGACAGCTAACGGCTGATCCTGATCACGGGGCTGGTGTTGCCCATGGTCGCGGGTAAAGCCGCTCCTGCCAAGAGGCAGCCATAAAGGGTTTCCCGCAGGAGCCGCTTCAGCGGCGATGTCGGGCTTCTTATGCCGAAGGCCGACAGCTAACGGCTGATCCTGAATCACGGGGCTGGTGTTGCCCATGGTCGCGGGTAAAGCCGCTCCTGCCAAGAGGCAGCCATGAAGGGTTTCCCGTAGGAGCCGCTTCAGCGGCGATGTCGGGCTTAGCTGGCCTGTGGTGCTCGGCTGCGTGAAACGGGGAGGAGACTTGATCGGCTTCCCCGATATCCAGGGGCGTTGTTTTTTGTGAATGGTATAGTGGTCATAGCAACCGAGGAGAATCGCTTCTTATGAAACGTGTCCATGTCACCAGTCTTGGCTGCCCGAAGAACCTGGTCGATTCCGAGATGATGCTCGGCATGCTCCAGGAGGCGGGTTTTGTCGCGGTGGAGGAGCCGGAGGAGGCCGAGATCCTGCTGGTCAACACCTGCGGCTTCATCCAGTCGGCGGTGGAGGAGGGGATCGACACCATCCTCGCCCTGGCCGAACTGAAGGAGGAGCGGCCAGGCACGCTCCTGGCGGTCACCGGCTGCATGGTCCAGCGTTACGGCGAGGATCTGGCCAGGGAACTGCCCGAGGTCGATCTCTTCATCGGCACCGAAGGGATGCAGGAGATCGTGGCCCGGCTGCAACAGCTTCTGGCCGGAGAGCAAGTCCCGCTTTCCCTGGCCAGACATACCTTCCTGATGAACGCCACCCTGCCGCGCCAGCTTTCCACGCCGCGCCATCGCGCCTACCTCAAGGCGACCGAGGGATGCGCCAACCGCTGCGCCTACTGCCTGATCCCCTCCCTCCGCGGCGAGCTGCGCAGTCGTCCCTTGGACGACCTTCTTGCCGAGGCGCGGGGTCTTGCGGCAGCCGGGGTCAAGGAGTTGACCCTGGTGGCCCAGGATCTCACCGCCTATGGCCACGATCTCGGGCCGCAGGGGCCGCGCCTCCTCGATCTCCTGGCCGGGCTGCTTGCGGTTACCGATATCCCGTGGCTCCGTCTTCTCTACCTCTACCCGGTGCGGGTGACGGATGAGCTGCTTTCCTTCATGGCGGCCAGTCCGCGCATCGTCCCCTATCTCGATGTCCCGCTCCAGCACGTCTCAAGCCGGATGCTTGCGGCAATGAACCGGCCGTACGACCACCAGAAGGTCCAGGAGGTGGTGCGCCGCATCCGTCGCCATCTGCCAGGGGCGGCCATCCGCACCACCTTCATGGTGGGCTTCCCCGGCGAGACCGAGCAGGATGTGGATCAGCTCGAAGCCTTCCTCCGGGAGTTCACCCTCGATCACGTGGGGATCTTCACCTACTCCAACGAGGAGGGGTGCGCCGCCTATGGGCTGTCGGAGCAGATTGAGGAGGAGGTCAAGGAGGCGCGGCGGGAGCGGCTCATGGCGGTGCAGAGCGATATCTCCCTGGCCCGCAACACCTTGCGGGTGGGGACGGTGGAGACGGTGCTGGTGGAGGGGGTGAGCGAGGAAACCGATCTGCTGCTGGAGGGGCGGCTTGCCGCGCAGGCGCCGGAGATCGACGGCTGCGTCTATATCAGCGCCGGCACCTGCAACCCCGGGGACTTTGTGGCGGTGCGGATCACCGAGGCGCACCCCTATGATCTGGTGGGAGAGATCGAAGAGCAGTAACGGCAGATGCCGCCCGCTGCCGCCGGGATGGCTGGCGGCCTATTCGTTCACCAGTTCCTTGAGTTCCTTGCCGACCTTGAAGAAGGGGAGTTTCTTGGGCCTGACCTTGATCTTCTCGCCGGTCTTGGGGTTGCGGCCGAAGTAGGAGCCGTACTGTTTCACCACGAAGCTGCCGAAGCCGCGGATCTCGATGCTGTCGCCGGTGGCCAGGGCGTCGCTCATGGCGTCCAGGATGGTGTTGGCAATCGAACTCGCGTCCCGCAAGGGGATCTTGGTTTCCTCGGCCAGCGCCTCGATCAGTTCCGACTTGTTCATGCCCCTCTCCTGCCTCGTCCTCGCGTCATGCGCCAGTTTTTCGCAATCCGATCCGTTCCCGCCCGTGGTGCCAGGGCGTCCTCTTGCTCTCTTCTGCTGTAAAAATACATTAAATCCAAGCAGATGAAATATCATAAACAGGTAACTTATGAATTGTAAAGCATATTTTTAACGGCAAAAATCTGGGCCAGATCTTTTTCTTTGAGATATCGGTATGATCCGAGGGGGAGGGAGCCAAGCCGCAACCGGCCATAGGCGGTGCGCTGCAGGTGGAGCACCGGATGGCCGATGGCGGCGAACATCTTGCGGACCTGCCGTTTTTTTCCCTCATGGATGACGATTTCGACCACCGTGCTCCTTTCCTCCTCCCGCACCACCCGAACCTTGGCCGGCCAGGTCTTCTGGCCGTCGAGCACGATCCCGGTTTCGAGTTGCCGGAGCTGGCGGCGTTCCGGGCGCCCCTTGACCGTGGCCACATAGGTCTTGTTGACCTCGTATTTGGGGTGGATGATCCGGTTGGCCAGCTCGCCGTCGTTGGTGAGGATGAGGGCGCCCTCGGTGTTGAGATCGAGGCGACCCACGGGAAAGACCCGCTCCTTGACTCCCTGCAAGAGGCTGGTGACCAGGGGGCGCCCCTGGGGGTCGCTCAGGGTGGTGACGTAGCCGGCCGGCTTGTTGAGCAGGATATAGACGTGGCGCGCCTCGCGGCTGATGGACTTGCCGTCGAAGGTGATGCGGTGGCGGCTCGGGTCGAGTTGCAGCCCCATCTCGGTGACCACCGTGCCGTCCACCGTCACCCGGCCCGCCCTGATGTACTCCTCGGCCGCGCGGCGCGAGGCGATGCCTGCCTGGGCGAGGATTTTTTGCAGCCGTTCCTTCATGTGCTTCCGCTTGGCAAAAGGAAAGGGGCATCCGGAACGAATGCCCCTCTAGGGTGTCATGGGAGATGGTTCAGTCGGCCGGTTCAGGCGTAATCGCCCCGGCGGTACTTGACCGTTTCAAGGTAGGAGACCGTGGCCACCCGGTCGAGCAGTTTGGCCAGCGGATCGTTGCCCGGGATCTGGTTCTTGGTCTCGAGCAGGGCGGCCACATCTTCTTCCAGCGCGGCCACGTAAGGCTCCAGGTCGTCGTGTTTGAGGGCGGTGTTGCCGAGGGCGGCGCCAAAGGAGTCGAGGGTCGAAAGGGTGTTTTCGGTCAGCTCCAGCCCCTGGAGCCGCAGGGTTGCCGGCACCTGGCTGGCGGCGGTGATCGGAGTCTCGGCGCTGGCCTGGTTCGCGGCGGCGCTGGCGGCGATCTCCCTGGCCAGCATCTGCTGGAAGTCGGCGTTGGCGGTTGTGGTCGCCTTGGTGGCGCCACGGCCCTTGAATGTCTGGAGAATGTCCTGGATTTTCACGGTCGGCCCTCGCAGCGGTGATTGCTCTTCATTCTAGCGTATCGGTGCAGGCGGCGTCAAACATTAACCAAACCGCGCGCACTTGCCTAGCGCCACTGCGGCGGGAGCAGTTTGGTGAGCTTGTTGTCCACCAGGGCCCTGGTCGCCGGATCCACCTCCAGCACGTGCGGGTACCACGGTTTCATCCGGCAGTCGAAGACCACCGGCGGGGTGAGGCCGACGTGGAAGCGGCGGACCGCGCTCGCTCCGGCATGGATGTCGGCGGCCGGCTCGAAGCGGGTAAAGAAGGTCCAGAGGAACTCCTGGAGGTTCACGGTGGCCGCGGCCGCGTCGTCCACCAGCAGCACCACCGGCCAGTCGGCAAGTGACGGTGCAGCGGCGAGCCGTTTGGGCAGCTCCTTGTCCTCGGCGTACCCGCTGCCCTGGACCACCAGGGTGCCGGGCAGATAGGCCACCGCCCTGGTGGCGCCCTGGGGCAGCTCGCCGTGGAAGGATTCGGGCAGCACCCGTTTGGCCTCCCTGCCCAGCCCCATGAGCATCGCCTTGGAGCCGGAATTCACCGAGGGGCCGGTGTAGTCCAGGGTGTCCTGGGAGACGTTGGCGAAGACGAAGAGGTCGCTCGCCCAGTTGACCCGCTCCAGCACGTGGACCCAGAGTTTTCTGAAGTCCGCCACGTCAAGCTCCCCGTCGGTGACGATGAGGAACTTGGTGAGGGAGAGTTGTCCTTCGCCCAGGATGCGCAGCCCAGCGGCAAAGGCCTCGCGCGGGTAGCGGTCGGTGACCTTTGCTGCGGCCAGGCAGTGGAAGCCGGTCTCGCCGAAGGTTTTGAGTTGCCGCACCCCGTTCATCACCAGGGGGAAGAGGGGGGAGAGGAGATCCTGCAAAAAGTCGCCGATGTAGAAATCCTCCTGCCGGGGCCTCCCCACCACGGTGGCCGGGTAGATGGCGTCCTTGCGGTGGTAGATGCGGTCGATCTGAAAGACCGGGTAGTCGTGGGTCAGCGAGTTGTAGCCGTAGTGGTCGCCGAATGGCCCCTCCGGCCGGCGCATGTGGGGCGGCACCGCGCCCTTGGCCGCGAACTCGGCGGTGGCCACCAGGCGGTGGCCGCCCAGGGGATCCTCCACCATGGGCAGCTTTTTGCCCAGAATGAGCGAGGCGAGCATCAACTCCGGGATGTTCTCCGGCAGCGGCGCGATGGCCGCCATCATCAGGGCGGGCGGCCCGCCGATGTAGAGGGTGAGGGGCAGGGATTCGTTCCGTTTCTCCGCCTCGTGGTAGTGGTAGCCGCCGCCCTTGTGGATCTGCCAGTGGATGCCGGTGGTGGCGTCGTCGTAGCGCTGGATGCGGTACATGCCGAGGTTGTGGCCGCGGCCGCCTGGGTGCTCGGTGTAAACGAGCGGCAGGGTGACAAAGGGGCCGGCATCGGTATCCCAGGAGGTGAGCAGCGGCAGTTCGGAGAGGCGCGGCGGCTGCATGCAGGACTCGAGGATCGGCGCCTGACGCACCTTCTTGAGGCCGATCCTGGTCATCTGGCCCACGAGCGGCCGCAGGGCCCAGAGCTTCTCGAAGGTGGGCGGCATGATGGTCTCGAGCGTCTTTACCAGATCGGCGACAAACTGCTGGGGCCGATGACCGAAGGCGAGTTCCATGCGGCGGCTGGTGCCGAAGAGATTGGTCGCCACCGGAAAGCGGCTGCCCCTGACGTTGGTGAAGAGGAGCGCCGGGCCGCCCTTGGCGATGACCCGGCGGTGGATTTCGGCGATCTCGAGATGGGGATCCACCGCTTCGCTTACGGTGAGCAGTTCGTTCTGGCTCGCAAGGAGCGCGAGGTATTCCCGCAGGTCGTTGCTGATTGGTGCTGCCACCGGTTGCCTCCTCGCCCTCTCGGGCGGCATGCGGTCGTGCAAGGGTGATTACGGTCGATCCGCCAGGAAGAGGCGGTGGTATTCCGTGTCGTTCAGGTGTTTTTGCATCAGATTGGTGAGAAAATCAAGGGTGGCGGTGATCTCCTCGTCGGCCAGGCGCGGAATGAGGGCGGCAAGCAGGGCGGGCCGGGCGAAGCGTTCGATGAAGGCAACGAGCGAAGCCTCGTCGGTCGTGCGGTCGAGGCCGAAGCAGATCGGGGGCTGGGGGGGCTGGTGGTCGGCCATGGCGGAATCCTTGGCGGCTGGAGGCGGGCGGCAGGTTCAGCCCGCCACCACCCGCCAGTGGATTTTGCGGGTGCGGGGGCCGTCGAACTCGCAGAAGAAGATCTTCTGCCAGGTGCCGAGCTTGAGGGTGCCGCCCTCGATAAAGAGCGTGACCGAACTGCCGGTCAGCGTGGTCATCACGTGGGCCGGCGAGTTGCCCTCGGCATGGCGGTACGGGAAATTCAGGGGCACCATCTCCCGGAGCGCCGCGACGAGGTCGCGCTGCACGTCGGGGTCGGCCCCTTCGTTGATGGTGAGCCCGGCGGTGGTGTGCGGGTTGTAGACGAGGCAGATTCCCTCGCTCGCCCCGGCGGCGCGCAACGCCTTGGCCACCTCCGCGGTGATGTCGATCAGTTCCATCTGCCGGCTGGTGGAAAGGGTGATGGTGCCGCCGGTCATGGTCGCCTCCTCGCTGGGTCTCTCTTCCCGCGGCACGCCGTGCCGTTGGCCGTGAAAGTGGCCAAGGGTATTGAGTATAATAGTTTGCAGGATGTGTCAAATTGATTATAAGCAGACAGAAGTTCGCTGGCGGGGATGGGGGAACCGAACGGGCCCCGGGGGGTGCCATGCGAAGGGCCGGCATGGTGCCGGTCAAGGGGAGGAAACCTGTGGTGGACGATATCCTCGAAAAATTGACCTGGCTCGGCCACGACGCCTTCCGGCTTGAAGCCGGCGGTCAGACCATCTATTTCGACCCTTTCCGGCTCAAGGGCTCGCCGCCGCCGGCCGACCTCATCTGCATCTCCCACGAACATTACGACCACTGCTCGCCCGAGGACGTGGCCAGGATTCAGGGGCCGCGCACCGTGGTTCTCACCGAGCCGCAGGCCGCGAAAAAACTTGCCGGCGACGTGCGCTCCCTCAAGGTGGGCGAGCGCGTGACCCTGGGCAGCGTCACGGTGGAGACGGTGGCGGCCTACAACACCAACAAGAAATTCCACCCCCACGGGAACCACTGGCTGGGCTTCGTGGTGAGCGTGGCGGGGGTGCGGATCTACCATGCCGGCGATACGGATCTGATCCCGGAAATGAAGGGGATCAAGGCCGACATCGCCCTCTTGCCGGTTTCCGGCACCTATGTGATGACCGCCGAGGAGGCGGTGGAGGCGGCCCTGCTCATTCGGCCGCAGGTGGCCATCCCCATGCATTACGGCGCCGGCGTGGTCGGCACGGCCGACGATGCCGCCCGGTTTGCCAGGGGATTGGCCGGCAAGGTTCGGGTGGAACTTTTGCCGCGGCATTGAGATGGCCTTTTATCCCGTTTGTCTCGATATCGGTGGCCGGCATTGTGTCGTGATCGGCGGCGGCCAGGTGGCGGAACGCAAGGTGGCGGGGCTCGTCGAGTGCGGCGCCAGGGTCACCGTCGTCAGCCCCGAACTCACGGCGGAGTTGCAGCGCGAGGTCGATGCCGGCACGGTGCAGTGGCTGGCGCGAGGCTACCAGCCGGGCGACCTTGCCGCCGCCTTTTTGGTCATCGCCGCCACCGACGACCCGGCGGTGCAGGAGGCGGTGCACGCCGAGGCGGAGCAGGGCAATATCCTCCTCAACGTGGCCGACGTGCCCAAGTGGTGCAATTTCATCCTGCCGGCCACCAGCCGCCAGGGGGATCTGGCCATCGCGGTTTCCACCGCCGGCAAGAGCCCGGCCCTGGCGCGCAGGCTGCGGGAACAATTCGACCGCGAGTTCGGCCCCGAATACGCGGTGCTGGTCGAACTGTTGGGAGAACTGCGGCAGGTGGTGCTGGCGCGGGGCATGTCCCATCGCGAGAACAAGGCGTTGTTGCAGCGGCTGGTGGAGGCGGATCTGGCCGCCTGGCTCCGGGCGGGCGAATGGCCGCGGCTGCGGGCGCACGTGCTGTCTCTGCTCGCCGACGAGCAGGCCGCCGCCGTGGTTGACGCCATGGCGGCCAGGGTACACGCAAGGTAAGGAGGGGAGCAAGACGATGACCCAGCTGTTCCAGTTCACATTGCTGGCCTATGTGGCGGCAACCGTTACCTATCTGGTCTATTTTTTCAGTCAGCACAAGGGGGTGCGGGCCGCGGCCCGTGGCCTGCTGCTCTCCGGCGGCCTCATCCACACGGGCTACATCCTCGCCCGCTACCTTGCCGCCGGCCACACCCCCATCGCCAGCAACCACGAGGCGGTCTCCTTCTTCGCCTGGTCGCTGACCTGGGGCTTTCTCTCCTTCCGCTGGCGCTATCAGGTGAAGAATTTCGGCGTCTTTGTCACGCCGCTCATCACCCTGCTCATGGGGATCGCGGCCCTTTCCTCCCAGCACATTGTCGAACTGCCGCCGGCGCTCCAGAGTTACTGGCTGCCGGTCCACGCCAGCATCGCCATTCTGGCCAACGGCTTCATGGCGCTGGCCTTTTGCGGCGGCATCATGTACCTCGTGCAGGAGCGGCAGATCAAGAAAAAGCATTTCGGCCTCTTCTACAGCCGCCTGCCGTCGCTGGAGGCGCTCGACAGCCTGAACCAGCATTGCCTGGCCATCGGCTTTCCGCTGCTGACCCTGGGCATCGTCACCGGTTCGGTCTGGGCCAAGCAGGCCTGGGGCGCGTACTGGCAGTGGGATCCGAAAGAGACCTGGTCGCTCATCACCTGGTTCATCTACGCGGCCATCATCCATCAGCGGCTCACCGTGGGCTGGCGACGGCGGCGGGCGGCGATCATGGCCATCGTCGGTTTTTCCGCGGTGCTCTTCACCCTCTGGGGGGTGAATTTCCTGTTGGGTGGGGCCCATTCCTATGCTGGCTGAAACCGTTCTCTGTCTGGGGGTGAACCATAAGACCGCGCCGGTGGCGGTGCGCGAGAAACTGGCCTTTTCCGGCGACTGCGCCACCCCCCTGGCCGCCCTGAAGGAGTTGCCCGGCTGCGAGGAGTGCTGCCTGCTCTCCACCTGCAACCGCGTCGAGGTGCTCCTGGTGGCCAGGGCCGGCGCCGAGGGGGTGGAGGCGGCCCTGCGCCATTTCCTCTTCGGCGCGAGCGGCATCGCGGTGGAAGAATCGAGGCAGTACAGCTATTTCCACCAGGGGAGTGCCGCGATCAGCCACGTTTTTCGGGTGGCGGCAAGTCTCGATTCCATGGTGGTCGGCGAGCCGCAGATCCTCGGGCAGCTCAAGGACGCCTATCGGGCGGCCACCGAACAGCAGGCCACCGGCGCGGTGCTGAACAAATTGCTCACCAAGGCCTTTTCGGTGGCAAAGCGCATCCGCACCGAGACCAATATCGGCGGCAGCGCCGTTTCCATCAGCTATGCGGCGGTGCAGCTCGCCAAGAAGATTTTCGGCGACCTCAAGGACAAGAAGGTGCTCCTGGTCGGCGCCGGCGAGATGGCGGAGCTGGCGGCCGAGCATCTGGTGGCCCAGGGCATCGGCAAGGTGGTGGTGGCCAACCGGACGCTGGAGCGGGCGGTGAACCTGGCCCGCACCTTCAACGGCACCGCCGTGGGACTCGACGAACTGGTGGAGCAGCTGGCCGAGGTGGACATCCTCATCAGCTCCACCGGCGCGCCGGACCTCATCCTGCGCAAGGAGGAGGTCCGGCCGGTCATGCGCCAGCGCCGCAACAGCCCCCTCTTCCTGATCGACATCGCGGTACCCCGCGATCTCGACCCGGAGTTGAACGACCTCGACAACGTCTATCTCTACGACATCGACGATCTCAGGCAGGTGGTGGAACTCAACCGGGCCGAGCGCCAGAAGGAGGCGGACCGGGCCGAGCGCATCGTCGGCGAGGAGGCGATCAAGTTCCTCCAGTGGCTGGAGGCCATGGAGGTGGCGCCGACCATCACCGCCCTGCGCAAAAAGGCCGAGGCGATCCGCGACGCGGAACTGGCCAAGACCCTCGGCCACCTGGCGGCTTTGGGGGATAAGGAGCGCAAGGGTGTCGAGATGATGGCCAGCGCCATCATCAACAAGATGCTCCACGACCCGATGATGTTCATGAAGGCGGCGGTGCCGGCCGAGGAAAAACGGCAGCACCTTGCCCTGGTCCGCAGGCTCTTCGCCCTCGACGCCGATGGCGGGGATTCCGCCCCGTAACCGGGGGGAAAGGGCCTCCGCGCGTCTTGCCCGCCATTGCCGGCCCGGTTCCCGCGGGGCAGGCGACAAGCGCCGGGCGGAGGCGCCTTTGCATGATTGGGTTGACAGACGCCGCGGTTCCGGGTACTATCCGCCGTTTCCGGAACGGAAGCGGTTGTGGCCCCGCCGGGGTGATCCCGGCCCCCTTTTCCCGGCCCGCCCGCCGTTGCGGCGCGACATTATGGTGCCTCCCGGTCAGGGCGGCGAAACGAGCAAGTGACAGAGGTGGCAGCAATGAGCAAGAGAACGTACCAGCCGAGCAACGAGAAGCGGCATCGCACCCATGGTTTCCGTGTCCGGATGAGCACCAAGAACGGCCGGGCGGTATTGAGCCGTCGGCGCGCCAAGGGGCGCAAGCGGCTGGCGGTCTGATTTTCCGGTCGCCAGCGCGTCCGGCGCGCCCCCGGGCCACGCCATGAAAAAGAGGTCGTTGCCGAAGACGGCGTGCATCAAAAAGCCCTGGGAGTACCGCGAGATCTACAGCAAGGGGCAACGGCTGCGCGGCGACCATTTCAGCCTGATCTGGCGCGCGAGCGACCTTGCCGGGGCGCGGCTCGGCATCAGTATCCATGGCGTCGGCCAGGCGGTGCGGCGCAACAGGCTCAAGCGCATCATTCGAGAATTTTTTCGGTTGCATCGGCACCTGATCGTGCCACCCGTTGATCTGGTCTTTACCGTTCGGGACGGCTTCGTGCCCGACTCGCCGGCCGCTGTCGCCGCGGCGGTCCGCCGGTTGCTGGCGCGGCAGCCGGCCAAGGCCTTCGGTTTCCTGGAGTCGGCCCCCGATCACGGCGCGCAACCGTAGGGGATCCATATGGAAGAATACGGACTGGCCCGGCAGGATGAACCGGCATCCCGCGTTGCCGGCGGTGCCATTCCGTCCAGGGAGCTGCCGTGAAGCATCTGTTCCTCGCGCTCATCAGGTTCTATCAGCTCGCCCTCTCCCCTCTCTTTCCCCCCTGTTGCCGTTTCACGCCCACCTGTTCCCATTATGCCATGGAGGCCATCGAGCTTCATGGCCCCTGGCGAGGGCTTTGGCTCGCCGGGCGGCGGATTCTGCGCTGCCACCCTTTCCATCCGGGCGGCTTTGATCCCGTCGAGGCGCCGAAAAACAGCCCTGCCGCCCCCACCCTGAACCGCGAAGAGAGAGACCTATGGAAAGCCAACGCGCTTTGATCGCCATCGCTTTGTCGGTGGCGATTCTCATGATCTATCAGTATTTTTTTGTGCCCGCCCCCCAGCCGGTGCCGCAGACCGCTCCGGTCGCCGCCACCGCCGCCAAGCAGGCGGCCAAGACGCCGCCGGCCCTGACCCCCGAGGCGGCCGGCGCCCCCAGGCCGCTGCCCGCTCAGGCCGGCCGCGACATTCCGGTGGAGACCGCTCTCTACCGGGCAGTGATCGCCGAGGCCAACGGCGTGGTCAAGAGCTTCCGGCTCAAGCGCTACCGGGAGGAACTCGACCGGCATTCGCCGGCCAAGGAGCTGGTGCGCACCACCGCCGCCGAGGGGCTGCCGCTCTTCTTTTCCTGGGGCGTCGAGCCGGGGCGGGCCGATCACCTGCTCTACGTCGCGAGCGCGGCCAAGGTGACCGCAACGGGCACCGAGGCCCAGACGCTCACCCTGACGGGCAAGCTCCCCTCCGGCCTTGAGATCGAACGGCGCTATACCTTCAAGGACAACGATTACCGCATCGGCCTTTCGGTTACCGTGCGGAACACCTCGGCAGTACCCCTCCAGGGTGCGCCCTATCTCACCCTGAGCAACCGCCCCTTCACCGCCCACGAGGCCCAGTTTCTCTTCGTCGGCCCGGCAGCCTACGTGGACGGCACCCTTCATGAGCTGAAGATCAAGGATCTCAAGAAGGAGGGCGGCAGCACCAGCCTGACCGGCGGCGTCCGGTGGGCCGCCTTTGAAGACAACTACTTCATGACCACCATCGTCCCGGAGGCCATGGGCCAGGCCACGGCCCATTTCTCGGTGAGCGACGAGAACAAGGTCGCCACCGTGCTGGCCGGCGCCGCCGACACCATCGCCCCCCAGGCGAGCCGGGAGTACAAATACACCCTCTATTTCGGCCCCAAGGAACTGCAACTCTTGAAGACCCTGGGCAACGACCTCGAACGGGCGGTGGATTTCGGCTGGTTCGACGTGATCGCCCGGCCCACTCTCTCCCTTCTGAACTTCCTCTACAGATTCGTGGGCAACTACGGCCTCGCCATCATCCTGGTGACCATCGTCATCAAGCTCCTCTTCTGGCCCATCTCCCAGAAGGGCATGGAGTCGATGAAGACCCTGCAGAAGATCCAGCCGAAGATGGCCAAGCTGCGCGAGAAATACAAGGACGACAAGGTCCGGCAGCAGCAGGAGATGATGAAGCTCTACCAGACCTACAAGGTGAACCCCCTGGGCGGCTGTCTGCCCATGCTCCTGCAGATTCCGGTCTTCTTCGCCCTGTACAAGGTGCTGCTGCAGTCCATCGAGCTGCGCCATGCGCCGTTCATGCTGTGGATCACCGATCTCGCGGCGCCGGACCGCCTCTACCTCGGCTTCGACATCCCGTGGCTGCACGGCATCCCGGTGCTGACCCTGCTCATGGGCGGCTCCATGTTCCTGCAGCAGAAGATGACGCCCACCACCGGCGATCCGACCCAGGCGAAGATCATGCTCTTCATGCCGGTCATCTTCACCTTCATGTTCCTGAACTTTGCCTCGGGACTGGTGCTCTACTGGCTCGTCAACAACCTGCTCACCATTGGCCAGCAGTACCTGGTCAACCAGAAGGCGGTGCCGGCCGAGTGATCCGTGGCGGCCGTGGCGGGTGACCGCCGCCGGCGCCGAGCGTATTGGAGGAAACCAAGAAAATGAGCAATGCCAAAATGGAATACAAGGGCATCGACATCGACGATGCCATCAGCAATGCCTGCGCCAGTCTCAAGGTACCGCGGGAGGAGCTTGAGATCGAGATCGTCTCCACCGGCTCGGTGGGCATCTTCGGGCTGGGCAAGAAGAAGGCGGTGATCCGGGTGTCGCGCCGCGGCGCCGCGGCGCCG
>JBFLYY010000302.1:0-4998 GCA_040756495.1 Thermodesulfobacteriota bacterium
TGTTTGTACGCGGAGATTCCATCGGTTGCGTGATTCTCGCGGTATGCCTTGTCCGAAACAACCATCGGCACATCGGAACCCCACAGGAGTTTGTCGGCGAGTTTATGGCCTGGCCCAAAATCGCCGTCAGCATCCTTTTCAAATATCTTCCTGAGGTTTTCCCTGTGCTCCCTCTTCGAGTAATCATACGCGGCCAGATCGGCGTATGTATTCGGGTACTTCTTGAGGAGCCCGATCAGGATGTATGTCCAGCTGTCCTTGTCGATGCGGAATGGCTCGAACATGTCGTCCGTGCCGGTCTCCCCGCCAAAGTGTGCAAAGTTGATCCGTAGCGTGCTGAACTCCGGGATGCTGAGGAGCCTTTGCCAGTTCTCCGGGGTTGTGTTTGCGTCAAGCTGCGCCTTTTCCTTTCCCGCGGCAAAGGAACCTGTCTGGCAATGGGTTGTGAGTGGCACGTCGTTGGTGCAGCACCAACGGTAGAATTCTTTGTATCGCTCTGGCAGGGCCTCGGGGCAGGGATTAAACCCGATCGGCGGGTAGAGCTTGATCCCGAGAAGCTTTCCCGATTGCAGACTTGCCACCTCGGAGACACCAAGGGTGTTGTTTTGCCCCCAGAAATCCATGAAGCCGGCTAACCGGTCCTTGTTGGCGTCTTGAAGCTTCCGCAGGTCGAAGCCAATGAAGGGGCAGATGCGGCAATTGGGGATCTTCCGGACCACTTTCGACTCGATCGCTGCAGAGAGGCGAGCATATTGCTCTCGAATGGACGGCTCCTTCCCCATCTGTTCCGGGCTTTCTTCTCTCAGGAGCACATCAAAGTCCATCGCGAGAGGGGTGATGAGAATCTCGACGTCGTCCGTGGTCGTTTCCTGGTGATATGTGCGGATCTCCTGCGCCAAGCCCTCGATATTCCTCTCGACGCTTCTTTCGAAGAACTGCATGATTTCCTTGTACTCTGCGAGTTTGCTCGCCAAGAAATCCCGATTTCCGAGAAAGGCGGGCGTGAATAACAAGACCCCCATCGCCCCTGTAAGCCTTTTTATGGTGCCCATCCGGACCTTGTCCCTCAAGGCCAGGTACATTGGCACATCGACAAAATTGAACGCGTGGCAATGACAATCAATGAAGGTTCTCATGTCGGCCTCTTCTTGGTAGTGATGACGTTCTTGTCCCGGCTTGGCACGCCGCGGATTGCGGGCGTGCCCCGGCCAACCCTTTTCCCTACTTGCTGACCCGCGCCTTGGTGGCGATCTTCGCGAGCGCCTTTTCAACGCCCGCGGCCTTGCCCGCCAGGCCCGTTTGCCGGTAAAGCCCCAGAAGGCCGCGCAGCGCCCCTGCCTGCTTTTCCTTCAGGCCCGCCTTTGAGAACTCGGCAGCCCCCTTTTCGTAGAGTTCTTCCGCCTCCCTGGCGAGGCCGGCGGCGCGGACGGTTTGCGCGAGGCTTGCGTACTCGGCGGCGAGCATGGCCTTTGCCGCCTTGCTCGTTGTTCCCCGTCCCTCCGTGCGCGTGATGTAGGCCAGGTGTTTCCTGATGAAGGCCTTCATGTCGCCAATGACAACGGGCGCACCGTCGCACCATTCATCCACGCTGACGACCTTGCCATATTTGTCGTGGGGCGGGTCAACCTTCCAGATGGCCTCGTAGTATTTCTTCAGCTTGACGAACGCGGCCGAGTTGAACGCCCCGCCTCGAAGCACGGACGTGGAGGGCTGGTACTCGAAGCTGATGTCGTACTCGAGCGGCCCTTGCGAGGCGAAGCCGGGATTGCTCAAGACGGCGTAGAGCTTGTGGTCCCCAAAGGTCGCGGAAGGGCAGGTGACGCTGTACTCACCAGCGGTTTCCGCCACCAGTTGCCGGTTATAGGTGTCTGATTTGTAGATCTGGAGGGTGCGCGTGAAGGGCTGCCCGTCATCCCTCAGGGCCGGGGTGGTCTTGGTGGAGACCGTGAGGGTCGTGGGGTAGGCGAACATTTTCAGGCCGAGCGTATGGCTCGTGACCGTGGTGGTGCAGACTTCGCCATGGGCGCTCGGGGTGAAGGAGAGCGCGAAGTAGTCCTTGTCGTTGCCTGCGCAGTCATGGAGGGTGAGGCCGGAATAGCCGAGCTTTGCCGGGTTGACAAAGCCGGGCGCCGGCAGGTCCGTCTGCGCGGCCTCCACGAAGTCGTCGTTCGGTTCGAGGGAGTCGGGCGGCATCGGGACCACGGTGCCGGTTACAGGGAGCGTGCAGCTCGTCGTAAGCACCTGATCCAGTATGGTGTGGTGGTCCACCTTGTCCTTGACGACGAGATGGAAAGAGCCGGTGATCGTCAGCGTGACGCTGAAGTCGCCGGGGCTGCCGGACCAGACAAATATTTCGAGCGGGCTGGACGAATTGGCGGGGATCGGGGCGATGGGCGTGACGCTGAAATTGGCAGAGGAGCCTGTGACCGCCACTTCCAGCGGCACCTCGCCCGTATTGCTCAAGGTGACGATGAGCTTTTTCTTCCGGTAGCAGAAGGTCGTGAAGGGTTCCGGCTGGCTGGCGCCGATGCCGAGCTGTGGCAGGCGGGCGCTGGCGCTCAAGTGCATCGCCTTGTCGCCGTTGGCCGGTATGCAGGAGACCTGCAGGTTTTCGGAAAAGGAGCCGGTTGCGTCCGGCCGGAACTCCACATGGACCGTCGAGAGGCCCCCTGCGCCGAGGAGGGTCGAGTAGTCGGGCTGGGGCGCGACGACGTGGAAATGGGCGCTGTCGGTCACGGCCTGGAGCTTCAGCTTGTCGCCCCCTTCGTTTTTCACCGTGAAACTCCCGGACGAGGTGTTGTTGACGCCGAAGACCACCTCGGGCGGAGACTGCTGGAGAGAGAGTTTGCAGAGGGCGAGCGACTTTCTGGCGTCGCCCTGGCAATGTATGGTCTGGTCGCTCGCCGGGTCGGCCGCGGTGAGCGCGACGTGCATGTCTGCTTCGAAATGGCCGATCCCGGTCGGGGCAAAGGCAAGGTTGACGTTTGCCGAAAGCCCTTTGGCGATAAAGATGGTTCCCGGGTTCGACATCTTGAAATGCGGAACCATGGAAGGATCGGAGAGGATCTCGGAGATATTGTCCACCTGGAGACAATCAGTGCCCTTGTTTTCGAGCTTGGCCGATGTCGTGGAGGTCTTGGCCTCAGGCCCGTCCCAGATAACCGGAGGGAATGTGCAGGGGGTCGTTTTGCACTTCCCGCTCGGGAGGGGGCAGGTCTGGACCGCATCGAAGCCGTTCGGTGCGGGAGAGGTTCCTATCTGGACCGTTCGGTCCGCGTTTATCCTGACGAGGCGCTGCGCCGGGCTGGCGGTGGTGAGCGGCCCCCAGGCGCAGAGCTGGTCCAGGGTGTCCGAGCGGAACACGATGTGCTGCCTGGTCGCGTTTGGCAGGGTGTCTGCCATGAACAGGAAAAAGGCCTTGCCGTCCGACGAGGGGTGGAGGTGGAGCTGCTTCATGGTCGGGACGTCCCACGGGCCGGGAACCTCTTGAGAGGTGACACTGCTGCCGCGCAGGTCGAAGAGCCAAACTCTGTAGTTGTCGATGCCGCCGGAGGTCACCACGTCCCGGACCGCGAGGAAATCCTTGGGGAAAAAGATCCATCTCGTGGTCTGCGGGTTTCGGATGGTGAGCCGCGCTGCCTCTGCCCCGTTCTTTTGGATCACGACCGTGTCGTGGGGGTCATTGGTTCCGTTTGCCGTGATGAGTGTTACGGACCACGGGTTTTGGGAGGTCATCCCCCAGGTAAGGGTGTTGTAGAAAAGGCCGATTGCCGGGTTGTAAGGTGTGCAGGTCATGGTGTGTTCCCCCTTCGTGTGGTTGCCGAGAGCGCCTGTCGTGTCGGTGCGAAAGAGAAGCCTGGCAGCGAGACCCGGGTTTTTCCGGTTTGAATGCGAGTCGGCTCTGTTGCCGATGCCGGAGAGTCGCCGGAGTTTTTATCCGAAGCAATGGAATGCAGCCTACCTTGCCGGCCGATGGATTGTCTAGAAAAATGTTAGGCGGGCGCGACAGGGCGGGGCGCTTCTGGTTCGTCACTGGCGGCATCAGGTTTCTCCTTGAAAAGGTGCGTTTTTCCCGCATAATGAGGGAAACACGCGAACATCTTCCTGGCGCCGGTCTGTCCCGTGCCGGCAACCGTTCGCGCAGAGCCCGGAGCCTGCATGAAGTTCTGCCTCAGCTTCAAGTTCATCGTCGGCTGCTGCCTTACCCTGCTGGTCACCCTGGGGGCCACCTTCTACGTGGTCAACGAGCGCCAGGAAGAACTCATCATCCGCCAGGCGGAGAACGAGGCCCGGGCGATCTTCCGGCAGATCGTCCTCATGCGGCGCTGGATTGCGGACCATGGCGGGGTCTTTGTCGAGTTGGCGCCGGGGGCGCAGCCCTCGCCCTATCTCGCCGAGGCGGAGATCCTCGATCAACGGGGGAGGCGTTACGCCCGGAAGACCCCGGCCATGGTCACCAAGGAGCTGGCCCACTACTCGCGGGAGGGCGGCGTCTTCTGGTTCCACATCACCAGCCTCAAGCTGACCAACCCCGAGAACGCGCCGGACCCCTTCGAGCGCCAGGCCCTGCTTGCCTTCGAGCAGCAGGCGCAGCGGGAGATCTTCTCGGTGGAGTCCTTCGACCGCCGCCCCTATCTCCGCTACATCTCCCCCCTCTATGTCGAGGATGCGTGCCTTGGCTGCCACGCCAGGCAGGGCTATCGGGTCGGCGACGTGCGCGGCGCCATCAGCGTGACCCTGCCCCTGGAGAAGACCTTTGCCGAGGCGGCCCAGAACCGGCGCCGGATGTTCGCCTCGATGCTGGTGGTGGTGGCGGCCCTGAGCGGGGCGATGATCTTCATGATGCGCCATCTGGTGCTGGCCCCCATGCAGCGCCTTTCCGCCGTGATCCGGGATTTTTCCGAGGGCAAGCCCCAGGAGGAGAACATCCTGCGCACCGGCGACGAGTTCGAAGACCTCTCCCGCGCCTTTGCCGAAATGGCGGCCCGGATCACCGGC
>JBFLYY010000303.1:0-6213 GCA_040756495.1 Thermodesulfobacteriota bacterium
GGCGGCACCGGCAGCGGTTCGGAGTTCGAAGTGCAGCCCGATTTTGCCCCGGACTGTTACGAGGCCGGCACCCCCAACACCCTGGGGATCGCGGGCCTGGCCGCCGGGGTGGCCTTCATCGAGGAGCGGGGCATGGCCGCCATCCGCAACCACGAACTGGCCCTGACCCGCCGGTTTCTCGACGGCCTCGAACAGATTCGGGGGGCAATCCTCCATGGTCCGCCTGCCGGCGGGCAGCGCGGGGCAGTGGTCTCCTTGCGGCTGGCCGGGTTGGGGGTGGATGAGGTGGCCCACCGCCTGGACCGCGACTTCGGCATCATGGTGCGGGCCGGCCTCCACTGCGCGCCGCTCGCCCATCGCACCATCGGCACCTTTCCCGAGGGCACCGTGCGGGTCTCCTTCGGCGTTTGCAACACCGAGGCCGAGGTGGATTATTGCCTCGATGCCCTGGCCCGGGTCGCGACGGCATGAAGGGGGCCACCGGCGCGGACCGCGGCTCCGCCTTCCACCGCCTCACCCCGGAAGTGGTTCTCGGCCTGGTGGAGCAGGCCCTGGGCGTGCGCTGCACCAACCTCTGCCGGCCGCTGGCCAGCTACATCAACCGCGTTTACGAGCTGGAACAGGAGGATGGCAGCGGGCTGGTGGTGAAGTTCTACCGGCCGGGGCGCTGGCATCTCGCGGCCCTGCAGGACGAGCACGAGTTTCTGCTGGAACTGGCGGGGCGCGAGATTCCGGTGGTCGCTCCGCTGGCGCTTGCCGGCAATACCACCCTGGGCCTGCACCAGGGCGTCTCGTTCGCCATCTTCCCCAAATGCGGCGGCCGCAGCTTCGACGAGTACGCCGACGAGCAGTGGCTGGAGATCGGCCGCCTGCTCGGCCGGGTCCATGCGGTGGGCGCCGGCCGCACGCCCCATGGCCGCATCGTCATGCGGCCCGACCGCTCCACCCGCGACCACCTGCATTACCTCCTCTCCGGCAAATTCATCCCGGAGGATCTGGCCACATCATTCAGCGCCCTGGTCGAGACCCTCATCGCCGAGACCACCCCGCTCTTTGCCGGGGTCGAGATGATCCGCATCCATGGCGACTGCCATTTCGCCAACCTCATCCACCGGCCGGGCGAATCCTTCTACCTCATCGACTTCGACGACATGGCCCTCGGCCCGCCGGTCCAGGATTTCTGGATGCTGCTGCCCGGCTATCGCGACGAGACCTTGGTCGAGATCGATCTTTTCCTCGAAGGCTACGAAACCTTCCGCGATTTCGACCGCCGCACCCTGCGGCTCATCGAACCGCTCAGGGCCATGCGCTTCATCCACTACACCGCCTGGTGCGCCTATCAGGTGGCCGAGGAGGGGTTGTCGCGGGTGGCGCCCGACTTCGGCAGCCGCGACTACTGGCAGCGGGAGATCAACGATCTGGCCGACCAGTTGGAACGGATCAGGTCGGCAGTGCCGTCCGGCAATGTTTTTTGAGTGCCGGTGGAGATCAGGGACGGAATTTTTTGAGGGTGAGATCGGTGATGACCTTGTAATGCCTGGCGTTGCCAGTGAGCAGCGGCAGGTCGTAGGTGCTGGCGGTGGCGCCAATCAGGGCATCGGCGAGTTGCAGGGAGTGGCTCAGAAAGTGTTTTTCCATGTAAAGCACCGCCCGGTTGGAGATTTCCTCGTTCACATAGAGCACCTTCGCGTTCCAGGCATGGAGCGCCTTGCGCAATGCCCGGAGTTCCATGGCGTTGCGTAACCCCTGGATGAGTTCCATATAGGTGATCGCGGAAAGGATGATCTCCTGTTGTCTGGCCAGGGCCTTGCGGGCGTTTTCATTGCCTCGCATGAACCAGATGAATACGTCGGTGTCGATCAGCACTAGAAGCGGCCTTTGCGCAGGCCGCGCACATAGTTGGCAACGTCCTTGCTTTCCTTGTGATCTCTCCAGATGCCGAACAATTCCAGTTCTTCAGCGGAGGTTGCGGTTGGCCTTTCGATAGGCACCAGCTTGGCACAGGGCTTGCCACGGTGGGTGATGACCACTTCTTCGCCACGGGTAACGGTTTCCAGCAATTCCTTGGTGTGAAATCGGAGATCCTTTGCCGTCGCTTTCATGGCTGACCTCTTTAGTTTACATTTTTCAATGTAAACTCTTGCCGGATGTTCGTCAAGTAGCCTCCCCTACCGTACGTTCCGGAAGTTGGCGAGCGAGTTGGGGTGGTGCATCTCGTCCGTCATCTCCTTGGTGTGGCAGAGGGCGCAGTTCCGGTTGGCCCCCAGCGGGTAAGGGTCGCTCTGGTACTGGCGCGGCTGGAGGTTGTCGCGTTCCGCGTCGTACGGGTTGGTGGCCGGATAGATGGCATGGGCGCTGCCATGGCAGGCGGCGCAGGGGATGCCGAGGTTGTCGGTGCGGCGCCGATAGAGTTCGCCTTCGCCCGCGGTCCACTGGTTGAAGGCGGTGGAGGCGCCGGGCGGCTCAAAATCCACGTGGCAGCCCAGGCAGTCCGGTTGGTTGATCCACGCCCGGCGCGGTTTCAGTTCGGCGCGGTCGCGCACGCCTTTGGGCCTGAGCAGCGCGAGGCGCCTTGCCGCGGCCTGTTTGCCGGCCCCCTGCTCCGCCATGAGCAGGCTCAAGGCATGATCCTCGATCACGCCGTGGCAGGTGGTGCAGTCGAGGCCGAGATCGTTGTGCAGGCCGCGGAAGAAGCGGGTGGCGCCGTGGGGGGCGCCGTCCTGATGGCAGAAGAGGCAGGCATCGGCGCCGCGTCCTTGGAGGATGCCGGCGTGGAAGCCGTGCATCGCGGCGGACAGGCTCAAGGTCTTGGTGTTGCCCTGATTGCCGCGGGGATCGGGGTGGCAGATCTGGCAGCGCACCGGCCGCCCCGCCTTGGCCTGCTTGGCGAGAGTGGTGCGGACGTAGCGGTCGTGGACCGCCAGGATGTTGCCGGCGGTCTCCGGGCTGATGCCGGCCGCACCCTTGCGGGCCGGGCCGCCGTGGCAGTTGCGGCAACCCCATTCGCTGGAGACCGGCGCCACGACGCTGGTCGTGGCGAGCATGGCGCTGCTGGCGCGGTCCACCGCGCTGATGCTGACGAGCGGGTAGGGCAGGTACCCGCCGCCCTCCTGATAGGGCACCACCGGAATTTCGCTGGCGCTGAAGGTCCGGCCATCCGCGGCCAGCCGCATCAGGCCGCTCAGGCCGTTGCCGGTAAGACCGCTGTTGGGCGAGAGTTCGCGATCGGTGAGGCTGGCCGCGTGTTGCCAGAATTCCACCTGGCCGGCGGGATTGGCGGCGCCCGATTCCACGGCGTAGTGGATATCGATGCCCTCGCTGACCACCTGGGGAACGGGGCCGCGCCGGATGAGCATGGCGTGGATGGTGTTGCCCGGCGGGCTTACGGTGAAGAAGGCATCGGCGTCGCTGATGGTGTGTATGCCGTATTCGCTCCAGGCGAGCAGCACGTACTGGGCCGTGGCCGGATCGAAGGGCGGCACTTCGTGCCGCTGCGGGCTGATGGTGGCGGCAGTAGCCGAATCGTTCCGCTGCTGGAGTTCCTCGAAGATGTACGCGGCCAGGGCGGTCTGTTCCGCGACACTGCCGGGGAAGGGGGGCATGGCGCTGTTCAGGTCGCAGAGCCCGCCGATGCGGGCGGCCAGGGCGTCGATGCTGTTGTAGCCCTTGGTGAGTTTGATGATGTCGCGGGTCGGGCCGCCGATGGAGTGGCAGGAGGAGCAGGCAAGGTAGAAGAGTTCGCGGCCGGCCGCCAGCCGGTTCTGGTCGGTGATCTCCCTGTGCTCGACCCAGCGGGCGTTCTTGAGCAGCCCGGCCTGGGCAACCCTCGAGACATCCTTTTTGAGGATGGAGGTGGAGTAGATGTGGCCGTAGATGGTGAAGGGGCGGCGGCTGCCCTCGCGGATGTACTCGAAGGCCCCGAGGTGGCCGAGGCCGAAGAACAGTAGCAGCACGGCGAGAGCCATGCCGGCCCTCTGCGGCAGCCGCATGGCCATGAAGAGCCCGCCCAGAAGGAGGATCGGGACGCCGAGCACGAAGAGGGTGATGAAGGGGCGCAGTTCCGGCGGCTGGCTGGTCAGCATGGCCTGGATCGGTGCCGGCAGGGCCTCAAGATACCACCAGCTGGCGCCGGCCAGGAAAAGCAGGGGGAGGCTCAGCCAGAGGGCGCAGTAGCGCATCATCCGCAACCGCAGTTCCTCGTCCCGGATGGCCGCGGCGGTGAGAAAGCCATAGAGGCCGGCGAGGCTCAGGGCCAGGAAGGTGCGGAAGAAGAGGGAGGGCCAGAAGGTGGGGTTGAAGAAGCCGTCCCAGAAGTTGCCGGTGGCAAGCCACCGGCCCGGGGTGAGCATGAAGTCGATGATGCCGTTGATGACGAAGAGCGAGAGCCAGGCAAAGATAAAGTAGAGCCAGCCCAGCGTCAGGTGGTGGCGCCGGTTCATGCGGCCGAAGGTGTAGTAGTAGATGAGGAGCGAGACGATCTCGCCCACGAAGAAGACCCACTCGATGGCCCAGCCGAAGACGAAGTTGTGGATCAGGATCGAGGTGGTGGCCGGATTGATGAGGGCGATGACGAACCAGATGCCCACCCCGGTCATGCCGCCCAGCACCATGGTGACCAGGAGGAAGAAGCGGGTGTGCCGCTTCACGTATTCGACGATGGAGGGCGAGCCTTCGCGGTAGCCGTACCATTCGGTGAGCACCAGGAAGAGGCCGCCGCCGATGGCGAAGTGGGAGATGAAGACGTGGAAGACCGCCATCAGGGCGATGGTCAGCCCGCCCCCGAAGAAGGTCAGTTGCCAGACCGGGTAGTTCATTGCCGCACCTCCTGCGCGCTCCGCCAGGCGAGTCGGAGCATGGAGGCGACGATGCCGAGGCCGGCGACGAGGATCAGGAAGAAGAGGAGCATCGGCGAATACTGCGGCGCCACCGGCAGGTCGGCCGGGTGGAACCAGGGGGCGAGATAGGCGTGGCGGGCGAGATCCCGTACCAGGATCATCAGGAGGATGGTGAGGGTCATGGCGGTGGCGGCGGGCCAGAGCCGTTCCTGGGCCCCGAATTTGATGCAGAAGAACGAGCCGGCGAGCGAGCCGGTAAAGAGCAGGGTGGCGAGCCAGTTGCCGCCCACGAAGAGATGGAGGACGGTTTTGGGCAGCGAGAGGAAAAAGACGATGCCGATGGCGATTTCCACCATGGTGGCGTAGGTGAACCAGGTGAGGCCGTTTTTGATCCGGCCCGCGCGTTCCGTTGCGGGCAGCGATTTTTGGAAATGGGCGCTGATGGCCAGGAAGAGGCCGCCGGTGGCCACCGAGGCGACCACGAAATGGAGGTAGCGGGCCACGAGGGTCGGCTCGCCGAGATTCAGGAAGAAGCCGCCCGGATGGCGGAAGTACTGAGGCCAGGTGGCCGGGCTCTGCATCAGGGTCAGGTTGTTGGTGAAGAAGAAGCCGATGAGGAGCATGGTGGCGAGGCTGCCGCCCAGAAGCCAGCGCCGGCTGGTGACGCTCCGGTTGTCGAACTGGAACTTGTGGAGATAGGCGAGGCCGTAGGCGGCGATGAGCAAAAAGACCACCGCGAGCCAGCAGGCGCCCATGAGGATCGAGCTGGTGTAGATGAAGTGGCCGTAGAGCACCTGGAGAAAGAGGAGCGGCGCCACGCCGAAATTGACGGTGAAGGCCACGGCGTAGGTGATCCGGGTGCCCAGTTCGCGACAGAGCGGGAGATTCTTTTCGGGGTTGACCAGCTGCTTGACCAGGCTGATGACGCCGCAGCCGATCATGATGTTCATCACCACGATGTGCAGGAAGAAGGTCAGCAGGAGGAGGAATTGAAACCAGCCCCAAGGCACCTGGAGGGGGTCTGGGGCGGGGATCAGGTTGGCGGGATCCATGGCGGCCTCCTTGGCTGGGGTGCGGGATTGCCAGATGTGCAACCATCTTGGCACAGCGGGGCGTGGGCGTCAAATGGAAAGCATGGGGTGACGTGCGGCGGCAGGCAAGGGAATCATGCCTGGCCGATATATGGTTCTTCCGGTATCCGGCGGCGGTGGCGAGGGGAGAGGGGATGGCAGGAATGATTCCTTGAAATCACCCGAAAGAGGAAAATTGGGTGAAATGGGGCGGGGTTGGGCGGCGATCCGGCGGGTGGGGACGGAGAATCCGTCGAAGGCCGTACCGCACGAGAAGCCCCTGTCTGTCAAGGGAATAAAAAAAATAA